>NZ_SFBV01000360.1:0-20214 GCF_007095585.1 Microcystis sp. M_OC_Ca_00000000_C217Col | reverse complement strand
TATTTTGATTAGAAAAAGATAAACTTGAGAATCTTCAGTCAAATTTATTGACTCAAAATTAGCTGTACTTAATTTAAATGAATCAACCCTACCCTTATCAAGGGGGGCAGGGGGGATCAGAGGCAAAATCTATCTTATATTTAATTAGAATCACTTACTTAAAAAGTTCTGTTTATCTATCTTTTTCCTTTTGCCTACCCTAACCAAGAACTTAATTTTGTTCAATCACTTATATGCCAGAATTGCCAGAAGTAGAAACGGTGCGTCGCGGGTTAAATCAAGTTACCCAGGGCAAAAAAATTATCGGTGGGGAAGTATTATTACAGCGTACCCTAGCCTACCCTAATTGCGAGGCAACTTTTCTGCAAGGAATTACTCAGACTACGATTACCAATTGGCAGCGCCGAGGCAAATATCTCCTCGCCAATTTAGATAATGGTAGCAGTATCGGGGTTCATCTGCGTATGACCGGACAATTGCTCTGGGTAAAAGATACCACTCCCCTGCCGATTCATACGCGCTTACGCTTCTTTTTTGCCAATCAGCAAGAATTGCGCTTTGTTGATACCCGCACTTTCGGGAAAATTTGGTGGATTGCCGCCGATAAAACCCCAGAAAGCGTGATTACTGGTCTCAAAAAACTGGGACTGGAACCCTTTGATCGCAATTTTACCCCCGATTATCTCTATAGTCACTGTCAAAAAAGTCGTCGTCCGATTAAAACTTTTCTCCTCGATCAAAATGTGGTGGCAGGAATTGGCAATATCTACGCGGATGAAGTTCTTTTTAAAAGTGGTATCCATCCCCAAACTGCCGCCAATCTCTTAAAAATTGAGCAAATAGACTTATTGACAAAAAACATTATTTCTGTATTGGAAACAGCGATCGCTGAAGGCGGCACCAGTTTTAGCGATTTTCTCCACGTTACGGGAGTTAATGGCAATTATGGCTCGATGGCCTGGGTTTATGGTCGTACTGGCGAAAATTGTCGCCTTTGCGGTGCAACTATTGCCAGAATTAAATTAAGTGGACGCTCCTCTCATTTTTGTCCCCAATGTCAAGTCTCAAGGGGATAGGGCAGAAAGGAAAAAAAAGCTGCTCACTGATTAGGGGCTGTGGCTTGAATTTTGTTGTTTTCGTCGGCTAGGGTCTGAATCTCCTGTCTATAGGCAAAAGGAGCGAGACTGAGAGCCTTTTGAAAGAGGGGTTGAGCCTCTTGATTTTTGCCCTGTTCTTTCAGTACGATCGCTGTGGCTAAAATCGGTCGGAAATCGTTAACATCCATTTGTTGAGCTTGTTTATAGGCGTTTAAAGCTTCCGGATAATTTTGCTGCTCGAAATAGATTTTGCCTAAAAGTAACTGAACGGAAACGATATCGATTAAACTAGCAGGATTATTGGGATCGGCAGCAGCTTTTAAAGCGCGATCGAGCGTATCTTTGACCAGACTAATCGCCTCGATCTGGCGGTTTTGGCTGAGAAATAAATTAGTTAATCCAGTCAAGGCTCGCAGCTCTTGGGGATGGGAGGCTAAAAGAGCGCGATAACTGCCTGTGGCTCCTGCATAGTCCTCTATTTGCTGTTTCGCTTCCGCCAAAAGTAGTAGATAATCGGATTGTTGGGGGTTAAGTTGCGCTAATTTTTCTAAAGGTTCGATCGCTTGCCTTAAATCCCCCTGCTGTAGGCGAGTATCTAATAATCCCCGCAAAGCCGCCTGATTATCGGGTTCACGCTCTAAAACCATCTGATAACCTAGTGCTTGACTGGCCAATTTCTCTTGTTCCACTGCGGACAGATGACTCTGTACCGAGGAGTGCTGACTCTGGAGAATAGAAGTCAATAGCGGCATGATCGAGAAAGACAGCAAAGCAAATAACATCAGGACGAGACCGATGGACAGCCAACGACGGTGAGAGAGAGAGGCTTTCATAGACTGGGGTGCGAGGGGACAGAGAGGAAAATGTTATGGAAATCTGGAGATTTGATCAGGGGATCGATCGAATTGGCCGCTCTTTATTAAGTACAATGGGCAAACGGTCAAGACTCAAAAGGGTTTTGACAAGGTTGACAGTCAAAAGATCATGGTTCTTAATATATTAGATGCCAGTAGAGTCGCCCTAGAGGGTTATTGTAACCCCCCAGATCGCGCTTTTGACTTGCTTGATTACTAATTTACTATGTGTCTCCGCCGCTAGGAGTGTGATATGAATCGTCCTGGGAATCGGTTTACCGAATCACCGAAAACCCCCCCGACCCCTGAAGTGGAAATTCAGGAAGTCCCCCTTGAATCCCCCCATACCGAGGCTGATTTAGCCGTAGAGTCAGCCACCCCCGAAGAAGTCAAACGTCAACAACCGATCCCCCCTCCCAGTCATCTGCGGCAGTATCGGGCGATCGGTCTCGTCTATGGCCATTATCAGCGATCGGAGGAACAATTAACTAAAGGCAATATTTTAACTGCCGATGGTACTCTGATCGATGCTGTGATTCTCGGTCGGGTGATCAGTTTGGTCAAAAATCATCTCGATCTGGAAAAACCCCATCTTTGGGTGGTTTATCCGCGCACCCGTCAGGAAAATGATGCCCTTCATGTTCAGATTGTCGGTGTTTGGGAACCAGAAACCCTGAAAAAGGAAGATGATCCAGAGATAGAGCCTCTCCTCGCTTCTACCCCGGGTTATTTCTCGATTCGAGGCGAAGTCATCTTTACCGAACGGGAAAATCAAGCGGTAGTGGTCAAAATCCGACAAATGCCCAAAACTGAAGCGGACAAACCCAAGTTCTTTAAACTAAAATTGCGCGGTACTTTATCTGGTAAACCGATCAGTCGTTTTTGGGATTTTCAGGTACAACTTAAAGGAGATGCCTTAACTATTTTGGAAGGTTTAGACCTCGGTTTTGCCAGCAAGAAAAAACCGATGGGTAAGGGAGGTTTTAAAAAGCCTTTTGATAAAAATCGTCATCCCTCGGGGGAAGGAGAAAAACGACCTTTTACCCCCGGACAATCCCCTATCCCTCGGCCTTCCCGACCAAAACCCGTATCGGAAAACTAATTTTTTTCTAAGGATGGGTGAGAAACCCATCCCTAGTCTAGGATTTGGTTTTGGGAGCTATTTGATACTTAGTATTGGGAATATAAGCGCGAATTCTATAACTATAATCTGTTCCCAAAATCTCGGCGATAAAAACCGCTAACTGAGTGCCTAAAATCGCTTCATCGGCAGAATTAAAAGATTTATAATCTTCTATTAACCATTCTTGACCACCATTAACTAAAGTACATCTAAATGTACCAAGAGATTCGGCGATTTCTGTATGTTCTGTATAGTTTCTCGTTTTTACTTCCCCCGCACTATCTGCTCTCAAACACAATTGATTAAGTTCTGCATAAAATTTGGCAGGAATTTTGTCTAAATCACCCCCTTTAGTCGCCCAATGCACAAAAAGATGAAAAGACCAAGGAAGATTGAGGTAGAGTAGATAAAATAAACCCAGAATAATTGTTAAATACAAGGAGGAAGTCAGGAATTTATCATATTTCCTTTTTCGGGATCGATTTAAACGTTTAGCTAAATCTAACTTTGATCTTTTCATAAATTTTAATGAGTCAAAAGTAATTCGTAAAAAGTAAGATGTATAAAAAAATCTGGCGTTTTGCTCCGATTATCCTGTCTTTGAGTTTATTTATTCTAGCGGTCTGGGCAATTAGTCAAGAATTTAAACACTACACTTTTGCCCAACTCTTGGCTAGTTTGGATCATATTACCACAAGTCGTCAGCTAGAAGCTATTTTTTGCATGGCTTTGGGTTATTTGTCGATGACGGGTTATGATCGCCTAGGTTTTTATTATATCAAGCATCCCTTAGCTTTAGGCACTATTATCCGCACTGCTTTTATCAGTTATGCTCTTGGTAATACCATTGGTTTAACCTTATTTTCTGGGACTGCTATCCGTTATCGTTTCTATACTCCTGCGGGGGTGGGGGTGGTGGATATTGCCAAAGTTATCACTTTTACCCATTTAAGCTTTTGGTTAGGAATGTTAGGGATTGGTGGTTTAAGTTTCCTCCTCGATCCCCAACGGATTCCTCAACTTTTAAAATTACCTTTTTTAACTACTAAACCTTTAGGAGTAATTTTTTTATTCTTGGTTACGGGATATTTTTTCTTGACTCTCACTTATAAAAAACCTATAAAAATCGGCAAAGAAAATATCTATTTCCCCTCTTGGAATCTTTCCCTGGCTTTGATTTTGTTGACTTTTATCGATTGGATATTAGCCGCTAGAGTTCTATATCTTCTTCTCCCAGGCAACTATAATACTTCATTTTTAGGATTTTTCGGTCTCTACGTATTTGCCATGACGGCAGGGGTATTAAGCAATGTGCCGGGGGGAATAGGTGTTTTTGAGTTTATCATGCTGAGATTACGCCCCGAATATGTATCTAATGCCGAACTTTTCGGTTCTTTAATCGCCTATCGAGCTATTTATTATTTCCTGCCTTTAATTGTCGCTTTTGTCTGGTTGTTGGGTTACGAGGCGCGCAGAAAATAAGGCCCGCAAATTAGCTTAAACGGACAAAAAAGTCCCCATGCCGTCATAGCTGGGGAGCATCAATCTAGTAGGCTAAAGTTTCTAAAGTTTCCCGTAGATAGGAACAAATGCGAGCATCAGCATCGTCTCTATTTTTACCTGATTCTAGTTGTTCTTGCTGCCAACGCCGAAAACCGGAACTAGCGGCGATGGCTTGTTTTAAATGCTCCCAAGTGTGATGATCTTTGCGAAGTGGGGTGTCAGAAAATGTGGTAGAGTTGCCCATCTTTACCTCTGGTGGTACGGTTGCACCTTTTAACATAACTTAAAAATGGCTGGAAATTCTGATAACTGGGACACAATTAGGCAGAAAAAGGTGTTGCCTAGCTGGAAAGCTGCGGGGATGCCAACACCTTTTTTGAGGAAATATAGCGGATTTTTAGGAGATTTTGCTGGTTTCTGCCGCTTCTTCCACTTCCACTGCCTGATTTAAAGCTGCGGGGGGAATGGGGATAGGAAATACCGACGGCAGGTTAGCGGTGGCATCTTCGGGAGGCTGCCCAGGGTGAAAACGACGGTAGCTTAAAACACCAGCTACGGTGATTGCTCCTGTAGCGGCGGCAACCCCTAAAATAAGTTTGTTAGGATCCAGATGGAAGGTGGTATTGCTGCCAAAAATGCTTTTACCTTTAGCGAAAGCACAAGCGGAGGCGCTGCCGGCATCAAGAGTACCTAAAACAATGCCACTGACGAGGGTGGCACTAACGGCGATGGAGGTGAAAAAAGTTTTCTTCATAATTGCCTTGGGATAGGTTGTCAATATGTGGAAACGAGGTCTATACCGATAGAATATCCGCAAAATAGTCCTAAAAGTTTTGCCCAATAAGCACTTCAGGGTTCCATAAGCAAAAATTATCACACAAAGTCGAGAAGAGCCGATTATCCTTGCATTATAGATATATAAATCACAATTGTCTATTTTATTTCCGTTGGTGACATTGAAATAATTTTGTTTAAGGATAATGAATTATCAATATCGTGTCGGGGGTAGTCTTGCCTATAACCATCCTACCTATATCGAGAGAAATGCCGACCGAGAACTGTTAACGGCGTTGAAAAATGGTCAATTTTGCTACGTTTTCAACTGTCGTCAGATGGGTAAATCCAGTTTAAGGGTACGAGTGACCCATATTTTACAGCAATTGGGCATGGATTGCGCGTCCGTAGATATAACCAGTCTTGGCAGTAATGATAATTTATCCCAATGGTATAACGGCGTGATCACCCGTTTGTTTTTAGGATTTAATCTGACGGGAAAAATTAATCTTAAATCCTGGTTGCGCGAGCGAGAGGATTTACCCCCCGTGCAGCGTTTGGGACAATTTATTGAGGAAGTTTTATTAGTTTATTGTAGGGGAGAGAAAATATATATTTTTATCGACGAGATTGATAAAATTCTCAGTTTACAGTTTTCTCTAGATGACTTTTTTTCCCTGATTCGTTATTGTTATAACCAAAGAGCGGAAAATTCCCAGTATGAAAGAATTACTTTCGCTTTATTCGGTGTGGCTACCCCGGCAGATTTAATTCGCGAAAAGACCCAAACATCTTTTAATATCGGCCAAGCGATCGAATTAACGGGATTTAATCTGGCAGAAATTGCTCCTTTAGCTGCGGGATTATACAGTCAAAGTAATTATCAACCCGACTGCTTAGAAAAAGTTATTTTTTGGACGGGAGGACAGCCATTTTTAACCCAGAAAATTTGTCAGCTATTGCTGGAAACTAATTTAGATATTGAGACGCTGATCAAAGAGAGAATTATTAATAATTGGGAATCTCAAGATGAACCGGTTCATCTGCGAACTATTGCCGATCGCTTGTTAAGAAATCAAGACAAAGCCGGTCGTTTGTTAGGCATCTATCAACAAATTTTAGAAAAAGGTGCAATCCTGTGCGATGATAGTCCAGAACAAGGGGAATTAAGGTTATCGGGGTTAGTGGTGAAAAAGGATAATCAGTTAGTAGTTTATAATCCTATTTATCGAGAAATATTTAATCTCAATTGGGTGGAAAAACAATTAGAGCAATTGCGTCCCTACTCAGAAGCGGTCGCCGCGTGGCAACAGTCTAATTATACCGATGAATCACGGCTTTTACGCGGAAAAGCTTTAAATAATGCCCTCGATTGGTCTCAGGGAAAAAGCCTAAGTAATCTTGATTATCAGTTTTTAACTGCTAGTCAAAATCTCGATAAAAGAGAGGCAGAAATTAGCCTAGAAACTCAGAGACAAGCTAATAAAATTCTAGCAATCGCTCACCAAAAAGCTACCAAAAGAATTCAAATTGGCTCGGTAATTTTAATTGCTTCTCTCTTGGGTTCTCTCTTAGCTTTTATTCAGGTAAAACAAGCGTGGCAGCAAGTGGAAACCGCTCAACTAGGCATTCAATTACAGCGCAAGGGTGATAGTTATTGGCAACAATTTCAATTTGAACAATTAGAATCTTTAATTGCGGCCATGCAAGCAGTAAATAGTTTAAAAAATATCGTTACTGATGACCAAACCTTGAGTAAATATCCTGCTACCAGTCCAATTATTACCCTACAACAAATTTTAGATCGCATTCAAGAAAAAAACCAACTGCAAGGACACCGAGGAACTATTTATAGTGTTAGTATTAGTCCCGATGGTCAAAAAATAGCTACTGCTTCTCAAGATGGGACGGTAAAAATTTGGAATCAAAAAGGTGAGAATATTCAAACTTTGACAGGTCATCAGGGAGCAGTTTATAGTGTTAGTTTTAGTCCCGATGGTCAAAAAATTGCCACCGCTTCTGAAGATAAAACCGCCAAAATTTGGAACTTGCAAGGACAAAATTTAGTCACCTATCCTGACCATAAAGAATCAGTTTATAGTGTTAGTTTTAGTCCCGATGGTCAAAAAATTGTGACTACTTCCAGGGATAAAACCGCTAGATTATGGAATTTATCAGGTGAAACTTTACAGGTATTTAAGGGACATAAAAGATCGATAGATGCAGCTAGTTTTAGTCCCGATGGTCAAAAAATTGCCACTGCTTCCCGGGATGGTACGATTAAAATCTGGGATTTATCAGGTAAAATTATCTTGAGTTTAGGTCAAGAAAATATTGAGGCTTTTTATAGTGTTAATTTTAGTCCTGACGGTCAAAAAATTGCCGGGGCAGCGGCCGATAAAACTGCTAAAATCTGGGATTTACAGGGAAATTTAAGAGCGACTTTCCGGGGACATCAAGATTTTGTCAACAGTGTTAATTTTAGTCCTGATGGCCAGTTTATAATTACCGCATCTAGTGACGGTAGTGCTAAAATTTGGGGACTGCAAGGAGAAGAAATAACTACTCTCAGAGGACATCAAGAATCAGTTTTTACTGCTGTATTTAGTCAAGATGGAAAAGAGGTGGTAACTGGATCGAGTGATGAAACGGCTAAAATTTGGCAGCTGAACAATTTAAATCAAGCTAGGGCCGATAATACCAGTGTTAGCATTAATTCCCAGGGCAATATTATCGCTATTGCTAATAAAGATGGTCAGATTACTTTACTCGATTCCCAGGGAAAAAAAATTAGAGAATTTGCCACAAAAATGCGTTCAATCTATAGTATTGCTTTTCATCCCGATAGTAATCAGATGGCGATTACAGGAAGAAATGGAAAAGTCCAAATCTGGAGTCAAAAAGGAACAATGCTTCAAGAATTTACCGCTAGTCAAGTACCGATTTATAGTCTTGCTTTTAATGGAGAGGGAACAGCAATAATCACGGGAACAAGCGATGGAAAAGTTCAATACTGGCACTTAAATAATCATCGTCCTCAATTGATTAAGTCTTGGACAGTTGATGATAGTATTATCTATGATTTGGTGTTTTCTCCTGATCATCAAAAAATTGCTACTGCTACTCGGGGAAAGATTAAAATTTGGGATTTACAGGGCAATCTTTTAAAGGAGATTAAAACCGATTCTTTTCCCGTTTATGGAGTTAGTTTTAGTCCTGATGGTGAAAAAATCGCCGCTATTTCAAGGGATGGTACAGCTAGACGCTGGGACATTGACGGAAATTTGCGCTCCGAGTTTAAAATAGAAGAGGATATCGTCTATGGGATCACTTTTAGTCCTGATGGTCAAGAAATTGTGATTATTTCTAGGGATGGTCAAAAGCATCGATGGCCCTTAGAAACAGAATATAATTATTTACAAAAATTGCTCGATCGAGGTTGTCTTTGGTTAGAAGATTATCTCAGGACTCGTCCCGAAAAACGAGAAGCACTATCCCTGTGTACTGAGAAAATAAAACCATTCACATTTTAAACTTGGTTTGACTGGGTGGGGGGTGAAGGTTAAATTAATTAGTTAATTTCTTGGGTTCTTCGGTTTGTCTTATGCAACGGACAGGTTTATAAGGGATGAAACCCTTATAGAAACAGACATTACTGCGATTTTTGTCAATTGTTTGCGATCTGGAGCGAACTAATCAATTAAATCTCTTGCCAGATCAGGATTTAGTCGATTTATGTCTCCCTATAGAATCATACCAAGTAACGAAGAACCCAACATTTTTGGTTTTAACGCTAGAATTTTATCTAATGACCTTTTGTCAACGAGAGAGTCTAGGTATTGTAAAGTTTCAATATAAATATAGTCAGATATAGTCAGGCATAGTAATATATAGACATGAGACGATCAGACTATGCAAAAAAAGCAGCAATAAGTTATCGAACGGCTTGGAGGTGGTGGAAACAAGGGAATTTAACAGGCTATCAATTGCCTTCTGGTACAATTATCACAACGGATGACAACCCTTCAAAACCCGACGCTGAGTTAAAAGACAACGGACAATAATGTTAGTAGCCGAGTAAGGGAGGCGTTAGAGTATTTTTGGGGATAGGAGCAGGAGAAATTAGAGAAGTAGAAGAAACTGAAGGCGAGGTAGAAACTATCGCAGTGGTTGGCGGTTCAGTCGGCTGTTTAAACCCTAAATAAATCGATACACCCATTACAACAATTATAGGAATAATAAAATATTGAAAAGCTGAAATAAAAGATTTCATATTAGTTGTAGTAATTGTGTGCAGTTAATTATGGTCATACTAGAGCTAGTCAGAACTAATTAATTGAGCAGCAATCCAGCCTGTCGTACCGGACTGAGGATGATAGACTTTATACCACTGATAACCATTTTTATCATAGCTACTACCCAAAATTTGCACACGATCGCCTGTACGCACAGTTCCTACCACCCCATAAACAGTTCCAGCGCCAGAACGTATATTTTTAGTTCCTGGAGTGCCGCTAACTTTAGCATTAGTTATGGGGTCAATAGAAAGTAAATTACCAGCAATCCATCCATCAGCCCCCGATTGGGGAAAATAAATTTTGTACCAGGGCAAGTTATCACTATTTCTAGCAGATTCGATAACTTGAACACGATCGCCTGGATAGGCAATATGTCTTGGTGCATATTCTAAACCAGGACCACTGCGAATATTTGTCTTCCCTGGGTTTCCTACAATTGTGGCATTAGTGCTTTTGGATTGTATAGGAGTAGGAGCAAATACTCTTACTTGTTTAGCAAGTCTGGCATTTTCTTCCTTTAGTTTTTCTAATTCGTCAAGTCTGGCTTTTTTTTGTTTAAGGTGTGTTTGTACTTGGGACAGTTGGAACAGATTGATACTAACACTTATTGTTAGTAAAAATACAGATAATAAAGCTAATGTTAATCGGTTTTTATTCCACCAAATTCTATATTTTTTTCCTCGCGTTAGCTCATATCCTTCATAAGCGCGTGTAGGATCAACTTTATATGCTCTGTTATATTTTTCTAATGCTTGTTGATAGTTTTTAGTGTCAAGATAATCTTCAGCTAATTTAAATAAAACCGTAAAATAATTGGGATTTATTTGTGAAATTTGTTCATAGATATAAAAAGTAGATAAATTACGATTCTCAGCTATATCTTCGGCCAATTCAAAAAGTCTGCAAGCATCTAAATCAACTTTTTCTAAATCCCAGATAGCCTGTCTTAAAGGATAGCGTTTAACCAACCAATAACGAACTAGCTTAACTTTAATTTTGTAGTGAAATTCTGAATTTTCTACTCTCTCTAAAAATTCCCATTGAACTAAATTTTCTGGAGCCTTATTTAAAGCTTCCGTTATGATAACTCCATATTCTCTGAGTAGCTTTAAAGGTTCTTCTGTCACTGAGTTAGTTGTCTTCTCAGCCATTTTCTCCGCTTGCGCTACTGCTGAAAAAACAACTCTTTCAGGAATGGGTAAGCCATCTCGAAACCAAGCTAGTCCTCCTTCAGCGGTTTCAATTGCATCATCGACAATTTTAGTAACATCATCACAGGTAATTTCTGACTTACCCTCTTCTTCAGCTTCTAAAAAAAGAGCATTACATATTACTTGAGTAAAATAAGGATGGCCTGAAGTCAGTTCTAAAATTACATCGATAGCCTGAGAATCATACTTTAAATACCGTGCAGCAGGTTCAGTAATTAATGCTTTAGCATCTGATTTTTCTAATAAGCCAATTTCTTGATTGACAGCTTGTCTAAATAAGCTTTTTAAGTTGGTTAAATCTTCTACTCTTCTCCCTATTACTGGAATGATAAATAAATTATTGTATTGACCGATAAGAGTTTCCAGATAAGGGAAAAAAGATTCAACTGGGGAATCAGGTGTTTGATCATTTAAAACATCAAATTCGTCTAATAACCAAACCATTTTTCGTTTCTGCTCTTTTAAGACCTCAATTACTTGAGGTAAAAACTCATCAGAGAAAACCGTTTTATAATTCAACGACAAAGATTCTGATTGAGGAATATTCAACTTATCAGCAATAGTTGAAGCAAGATTTTGTAAGATACTGTCAAGTGGTAGTCGCGTTTTATCATGCAAATCAAAATAGATAAACACGAACTCACCTAGTCCCACAAAATTAGGAATTTGCATGAGTACAGAAGATTTACCAATACGTCTTTGACCATGCAGCAAAACAACTTGTGTATTTTGTTTGAGATTATCTTCAATAAATCTAAAAAGTTTCCCTCGGCCAAAAAATGACTCTCGGTCATAAATGGGACGACCGACAATATAGGGATTTATGTGCCTTGTTTGTGTTGTCATCATGATAATAACCCCCCTACTTGCTCAATGATAGATGCTATCTTATCTTTATTTTGCCATAGCCAACGAATAGCAGTATTAACTCTTGTCGTCTGTTGGCGGCTCATTAAATTAAGGAATCCTCTTTGTCGTTTTTTCAACTCCTCTTCCTGGCTATTCTCGATTTGCTTAATCACCCACCACTCCATTATAGATGAGCAGAAAGAATAAGTAGTATTTTCTTCTCCCTCTACCTTCTTTAAGATACCTCGCTCAACCAAATTATTTAATTCTATTTCTTTTTGACTGAAAATCGCTTCAATTCCGCCGAGAGCGTATCGACTCCTTCCTAATTTGCCTTCTAATTGGGATAAAGCCAGCAACATTAACAAATTTTGCTCTGTTTCAGTGGACAGTTGCCAAATAGCTTGAAATAAGTGTAAAGTGTTTGTTTGAAATTCTTGAATAAATTTTTTCTCATTAAGGTTATTTCCCGAAACCAATTCTTCATATAATAAGAAACAAGCATTTTGCAGTAAAGCTGGATTACCATCAGCAATTTTACGGATAGCTTGTTTCCAACCCAATAGACTCTCACTTCTATCGAGTAAAAGGTTTACTTCCTGATTAGTAAAAGGCTTAAGATTTTCAAATAAATAACCATTATACCAAGGTGATTTATCAGGTGTAAGTTCTGGACCAATTTGACTCAACCGACGAGATGAAGTCACAACTATCGAGATATTTTGCTCCTCGGATTGAGCCAGGGTACGACACTGACTGACGAAGGTATCTATATCAGCTTTCGTATATTGGGAATTGGGACGTAAGGTTACATCGTAATTATCGATAAGTAAAATAAAAATTTACCCTGTTCTTTAAGTAAACGCAAGATAATAAGCAAATCATTAACCGTGGCTTCTGGTTTTTCTGAAAGAGTATCAATACTGGTTTTTAAGAAAGAAAAATTATTCTTAATTGTTACTAAAATATTGCGCCAAAAATCAGAAATCTTAAAAGGTTCCAGGCTTTGACAGTCAATGAATACAACAACTGCTTGGTTATAATCTTGCCCGCATTGTTCCCAGATAATAGGATATGTTAGCAGTTTTAAAAAAGATGATTTGCCCATACCCGGACCCCCCCAAACCGCTAGAGAACTACGGCTTCTAATCTGATGCAATGCTCTCCTGATTAATGTCTTTCTTCCAATGAAATTTTCAGGAGTAACTCGTTGACCAATAGTGAAAGGATTTGAAGGCATGATCATTTTTTTAGACCCGATTGGAAAAATCAAGGAAGAATGCTTACCCAGTTTGATATTGAGGCTTTAATCTCCCAACCACCAAATCTATTATAGAACCCATTTGGTATCTTTTATAATGTAGATGCTAGGCTGAAAAGGTGAAGCGAAAACCTTGTCCATTATAGGTTTCAGGGAAGAGAGTCTGTAGCCTGTTTAACGGCAATACTTTGGTCTGAACCCCGTCAGTGAATGCGCCACCGTCTAGTCGTCCCCGAAAATCAATAGAGGAGTAAGCTAAAATCTACTCAAGTAGTATGACGAATGAAGAGTAGTCTATCGCAGAACCGCTATTGCCAAAGAAGAAATTGACTGGCCCCCCCGAAAGGGACAAAACGACAGATTTTAGATGGGATTTTCTATCAACTCAAAAATGGCTGTAATTGGCGGGAATTCCCGAAAGATTTCTCTCCCTACTCCACCATGTTCTGGCATTATAAACAGTGGAAAAGTCAGGGAATCATGGTTCTTCGGTTTGTGTTATGCAATGGACGGGGGTTATAATAAATGTAACCCTTATATAGAAAGGCATTTGGCAATTTTTCTCAATTGTTTTCGATCTAGAACTAACTAATCAATTAAGTCTCTTGCCAGATAAGGATTTAGTCGATTTATGCCCCCCTATCAAACCATACCAAGTAACGAAGAACCATTTCTTGGGTAATTATTGCCTAACCCACCCGCTCAATAATCTTAACTTTTAATCCGATGAGGGGGGATTTTCTTCCCTTGGCGATCGAGTTTCTGGGGGAGTATCTTCTCCGATAGTTTTTTCTGGGGGCAAATCTTCCTCTGGGGGGGGATTTTCTGCGCTTTGTGATCGAGTTTCTGGGGGAGTATCTTTTCCGATAGTTTCTTCTGGAGACAAGTCTTCCTCGGTAACTTCAATAATCACCGTTTCGCTAACAGCAATAGTTTCGACTTCAACATTTGCGACAGGTTCAGTCGGGGGAATTTCTGGGGGATTTTCGGAAGGGTTGATCTCTTCTGTTGCCAAATCAAAATCATCGAAATCATCGAAAGTTTCATCATCATCAATAATTGCTGCGGATTTTTCCTCAATTTCTGTCACTGATTCTGGAATAGTTTCCCCGGTAGCTGCCGCTTTTTCGACAACGGGGACAACCGTTTCTTGAGCTTTTTCCCCAATTTCTGTCACTGATTCTGTAATAGTTTCCCCGATAGCCGCCGCTTTTTCTATAACGGGGTCCACCGTTTCTTTAACCGTTTCTTTAACTTTTGCCGCTACTTTCTCAGCTTTAGCTTTAGTTTTAGGGGATTGAGAGGGAGTAACTTTGCCGAGACGATTGCCTAACCAACCGACAATAGTAAATAATTTAACCGGTTTGTCGGGATAAAAAAGTGCTTGTCTGAGTTTGAGAGTTTGCCAAGCGAAAGCAATAAATAATATGGCTGCGGCAGCTTGTCCGAGGAGGATAGCGCCTGTAATCCTTCCCGCGCACAACCAGAGGACAAGGGCATAGAATAATCCTACCGCACTCCAGAGAAAATCATCTTGACGGTGGCGATCAGGGGCGATAAAAGCGGTGGTGAGGAGGTACAGACTACTCAATCCCACAACGACCGCTAGGATATAGGGCAACATTTGCGATTCTCCTTTGACATTTCCTTTTTTATTGTGCGTTATTTGGGGTCGATCGAGTCTATTTTTTGATTAATTTGGGAAATTATCGAGTCAGATAGTCTTTACCTGTGTTTATGAATAGCCAGCGTTAATATTAGGAAATTCTGGGTTTATCCTCTGCTGCTTGTGCTGATCAGATTAAACAAGCTTTCGGATCAAATGATTAAGTTTTGGTCTTTAACAAGCAAAGCAAAATTAGCGGCTCTTGATCAACCCACAGACAAACTGTTATCTTTAGCAATTAGTGCCGATGGTAAATATTTAATTATTGGTAGTGCTGACAAAAATGTAAAAATTTGGCAAAATGGGCAATAGTGACACCTCAAGATAAGTAAGTAGTTATAATTAAATTGAAGATAAATTTCGCTTCTGATCCCCCCTGCCCCCCTTAATAAGGGGGGTGCCGATTCCCCCTTAGTCCCCCCTTGATCAGAGGGGTGTCTGACAACTTTTAACACCTACCTACTTAACTGCTATAATTAGAAACTTATGCCGACAATATTTTATTGGGGAGAGGATGAATTTGCTATTAACCAAGCGGTGAAAAATCTGCAAGTAAAACTTCTCGATCCCAATTGGATACAGTTTAATTATGATAAAATTAATGGTGATCGCAATGAGGCAATTATCGAGGCCCTCAATCAAGCGATGACTCCAGTTTTCGGCATGGGAAATCGTTTAGTTTGGTTAGCCGATACGGTTATTTGTCAACAATGTTCTGAGGATATTTTCAAGGAATTACAGCGCACTTTGCCCAATTTACCCGAAAATTCCTATCTGTTATTAACCAGCACCAAAAAACCAGACTCCCGCTTAAAATCGAGCAAGTTTATCCAAAATCAGGCAGAGGTTAAAGAATTTGAACTAATTCCGCCTTGGAAAGTCGAGGAAATTGCCCAAAGAGTTAGGGAAATTGCCAAAGAAGTGGGAGTAAAATTAACTCCCGATGCGATCGAACTCTTAGCTGAATCAGTGGGAAATAACAGCCGCTTGCTGTGGATGGAGTTAGAAAAACTGCGTTTATTTAAAAATAATTCGGCGGGAACTATTGACAAAAAGGACATTTTAAGCTTAGTCAATGCCAGCAATCAAAGCAGCTTACAGTTAGCCAGTGCTATTTTAAAACGGGAGACAGGCAAGGCCCTAGAATTAGTCAATGAATTATTAAATCGCAACGAGAACCCCCTGGGTATCACTGCCACCCTAGGGGGTCAATTTCGCACTTGGGCAATAGTAAAATTAAAAATTGAAGAAGGAGAAAAAGACGAGAAAAATATCGCCGCCGCCGCCGAAATTGCTAACCCCAAACGACTGTATTTCATTCGCAAAGAGATACAATCCTTTTCTTCTAAGCAACTTCTCGCCACCTTGCCCATACTTCTCGAATTAGAATATCGTCTCAAGCGGGGTGCAGAACCTTTGGCAACTTTGCAAACAAAAATTATTGAACTTTGTTGTTTATTGGTGACTTAAGTAGGTAGGTATTAAAAACTTTCAGATCCCCCCGCCTATCGGCACCCCCCTTATCAAGGGGGGCAGGGGGGATCGAACCTAAAATCTATTTTTGATTTAATTATAACCAGCTACTTAATACCCTTCCTTGCTGTTCAGAAATCCTCTAGAATAAGATTCTATAGACTTCTCAAGAACCACAATGACCGATGATGCCATCCCTAGTCTAAATTTAGCCATCGCTAGTTTAGCCACGAGTAATAATTTCGCCCGTTGGGTGACGAAAGCACCCCTACCGGGGGGATATGTGCATCATGACTGTGAATGGACCGAGAGTCTAACCACGGAATGGATGGCATGGCAGGAAATGTTCTGTCTGCAAAAAATGCCGACCTTGCCGATGTTAGAGCAATTAGAAGCAAATTATCGACCTAAACTGACTCTTTCGGGAGAAGGCGGCAGTTATGGCGGTCGATTAATGCAGAAACTAGGTATTAGTCTCTGGCAATGGTTATTTCAAGCATCAATTGGTCAAAGTTTCGCCCAAAGTCAGGGAATCGCTCTCGGCAAAAATCAGCCCCTGCGAATTCGCTTGGAATGTCGCAACCCCTATTTAATTCTGCTGCCCTGGGAAATTATGCAGCAAGCGGGTAAACAGGCCATATCTCTGCATCCGAATATACTCTTTAGCCGCACCACCAGCGATGTGGAACCATTGCCACCGATAAAACCGACTAATAGTCTCAATATTCTCTTAGTTATCGGCGAAAAACAGATTAAAACCGCCGCTAGTTCCCTCAACCTCACCGCCATTAATACCAGTGGAGAAACTAATCCCGACCAGGCACTGGAATCCGAGGCCACCAATCTCATCCAGGCCATCTCCCCTGGGGGCAGTAGTTCCCTCCAGAATTGGGGAGTGAAAGTCAAAGTCGATACCTTAATTCGACCGGAGGCCGAAGAACTGACCAGGGCCTTGGATACGGGTAAATATCAAGCTTTTTTCTACGCCGGCCACGGAATCGCCGCCCCCAATGGCGGTTCCCTATTTCTGCGGCCGGGGGAACAGCTAAACGGGACGGAGTTAGCCCAAGCTTTGGTGAGAAATCAAGTTATTTTAGCGGTTTTTAATGCCTGTTGGGGCGCTTATCCCGCTAAATCAGGTCAGGAGATGATTCCCCGTAGCAGTCTGGCGGAAGTCTTGATTCACCACGGCGTTCCCGCAGTTTTGGCCATGCGAGATGCGATCGCCGATCGAGAGGCCTTGAGTTTTATCGAAGTTTTTACCCGCAGCCTCCTCGGTTTCAAAGACAAAGAAGCGCAGATGTCCAAGTTGTTTCCCAGTCCAAGAGTCCCTATCGATCAGGCCGTTCGTATCGCTAGGCAGCAATTATTAACCCTCTACAAGTACAATCAACCCGCTTGGACTTTGCCGATTCTCTATATGCACCCAGAATTCGACGGGCAATTGCTGCAAACCCTTGATGAGACTCAATCACCGACGGTTATGCCCAATATCTCCGGAACCATGCCCGCCGCTTTCTTATACTATCTCGATCGTCCCGAAAGAAAATGGTCAATCCGTGGTGGTGGCATGAATATAGGACGGGACATGGAAAATGATCTACAGATTGCTGAAAAATGGGTTAGTAAAAACCATTGTCGGATAATTTGCCGTAAAAATGCCGATTATCCAGACTATCAATACTTTCTCGCAGATTTCTCCCGTTTTGGTACTTTTATCTATCAAGATGGCCACTGGAAACAGGTTCATAACCAAGAAGTTCCCCTAGAGTCCGGTTTACAGATTCGCTTCGGCAGTCACCAAGGCCAAATCCTCGCATTTGTGGTCGAATAATTAGGGTTTGTCGAAAAAGTTTGTCGTCGGGTGTGGGGTGTGGGGTGTGGGGTGTGGGGTGTGGGGAGATGGGGTGTGGGGTGTGGGGTGTGGGGTGTGGGGTGTGGGAAGAATAAATAAAAATAATCTCCTGTCTCCTGACTCCTGACTCCTGCCTCCTGACTCCTGACTCCTGACTCCTGCCTTCGTTAACTAACTTTTTGCTTCCTCTTTCAGGGAATAAATTGGTTTAAACCAACCTTTGCGCCAGAAGTAAAAAATCAAGCCCCCCGCTACGGCTAACATGACTAACCAGACAAGGAAATAACTCCATTCTCCTTTCAATTCTGGCATATTCTCGAAGTTCATGCCATAGACACCAACGATAAAAGTTAAGGGAATAAAAATCGTCGAAATTACGGTTAAAAACTTCATAATTTCGTTTAATTTATTGCCCATAGTGGACATATAAACATCCATCAAACTCGCCGCTAATTCTCGATAAGCTTCGATAATTTCCAGAATTTGAATGACGTGGTCGTAGGAATCCCGAAAATAAATTTGTACTTCATCACTGATTATACCATGATGGTCACGCATCAGTAAATGTAGGACATTTCGCATCGGCCAAATTAAGCGACGCAGTGCCAATAATTCCCGACGGACATCATAGATTTCCTGCATTGTATCTCGATCGGGATTACTAATGATCATATCTTCCAAAGCCTCAATCCGATCTTCGTAGTGTTCTACCACGGGAAAATAACCATCGATAATCGTATCTAATAATAAATAGGTTAAATAATCCGCCCCCGATTTCCGTACTCGTCCCTGGGAAGTGCGAATTCGATCTCTGACTATCTCAAAACAGTCCTGTAATTCCTCCTCTTGAAAACTTAAAAGATAGCGTTTTCCTAAGACAAAACTCACTTGTTCTGTATCAAAACCGCTTTCATCTTCTTTCAGTCGCACCATCTGAGAAATCACTAACAATTGATTGTTATAGTCCTCTAACTTCGGTCGCTGCGGCACATTAACCACATCTTCTAATAACAAAGGATGCAGATTAAAAATTTCTCCCACCTGTTTTAAAACCGTCTCACTACCTAACCCTTGAATATCCATCCAAGACACGGTATTTGTGCCAATATAGGGGGCGCAAGCATTGGGAGTAATATCCACCTTGCGAATGGCGTTATCTTCATCGTAGTCGATTAAAATAATCCGCGAGGGTTTGGCATCCGGTTCGATAATTAATGTCCCTGGTTCACTACCCGGTTCATCATAAAAATAATCGAAGTAGTCTTCTTCCTCGTCTCCATCGGTATCGGGACGGTGGTTAACGAATATATCCGGTTGTAGTTGGGTCATAAGCTTACAACAATCTGGCTAATTTGGGCAATAAGAAAACAGAAAAGTTAAAAAATTTAATTTGCCTAAAGTTACTATCTATCGCCATGAGATTACATTGACATACTCCCACCGTCAAGCTACGCTGTGACGGGGGATTCTTTCCACATCGCTGTTAGAAATTCCTTGTTCAACGAGACAACTTAGATTTTCAATGTCTCCACTGAAAACCCAGAGGTCGGACTCTCCCAAGGCGTTTGGGTCGGTTTCTGTTTGCCCAACAGTACCGTTGAGATAATTTCCCAAGTATTGTAACCCTTTTTTAAGAATGTTGATTGCTGCATTATGATCCCTATCTAAGACTGTTTGACAATTAGGACATTGATGAGTTCTAGTGCTTAAGGTTTTTTGAACTCTCGTCCCACAAACTGAACAATCTTGAGTCGTGAAATGTGGTGGTACAGCAACAAAAACAATCCGATAAATCTTGGCAAAATAATTCAACCATTCAGTGAATTGATACCAAGAAGCATCACTAATCGACTTGGCAAGTTTACGGTTTTTGACTAAGTTTCTTACCTTTAAAGCTTCATAGACTACCAAATCATTAGACTGGACTAACGCCAAAGCGTCTTTAATTGCTTTGTCTTTACGTTGTCTTGATACTTTAAGATGAAGTCTAGCCACTTTTATCCGTTGCTTGTGATAGTTGTTAGACTGTTTCTTTCCTTTACGAAATCGTTTTGATAATCTCCTTTGTGCTTTTTTCAGTCGTTTTTCTGACTTTCTTAAATAACGTAGATTCTCTACAGTATTCCCTTGAGCATCGGTATAAAATTCCTTTAACCCTAAGTCAATTCCTGTTATTTGTCCCGTTGGTTTATGGTATTCTTGCCGTTCTACGTCAATCAAAAACTGGCAATAATAACCGTCAGCACGTCT
>NZ_SFBV01000036.1:0-3413 GCF_007095585.1 Microcystis sp. M_OC_Ca_00000000_C217Col | reverse complement strand
CTACAATCGGCGTAGGGCTAATTCATGAATTAGCCCTACAATCGGCGTTGTCAAATTGAAAGATGCTCCGAATCAGCACCGGAGCATTGCATCTTTCCTCTTCTGATCTGACAACGCCCTTTTTCTCTGATAACTGATAACTGATAACTGATAACTGATAACTGATAACTGATAACTGATAACTGATAACTGATAACTGATAACTGATAACTGATAACTGATAACTGATAACTGATAACTGAATTAGTTTCTCACTGCTTCTGTTTCCGCTTCTTTGGGAACAAGCACTGGCACTCCGCTGACTGTTTCGATTTGATAAATAACGCGACTTAATTGGGAAGGACAACAGAGAGGATCCGTATCTTTATAGCGATTAAAAACCACAATAATTCGATCGCTATTTTGTAAAACAATTCTCTGAGATGCACCATCAGTGCGGGAATCCATCGGTCGCGGGGAAAGAGTGCCAGCGAATTTACCATCGACAAAAACAAAGTCTTGATAACCCATTGGTCGGCACATTCCATCCACTCCACTCATGGCCGAAATAACGCTAGTTTTACCATAGGTTTGCACGGATCCGTACAGTAACCATCCTGCTTTATTAAGCGCTTGATCATTGGCAGTAATTGCCGGACGAACCTGTTCACGACACTGGTTATCGATCACGGTTTTAACGGGAGATTTGGGGATAGGGGCCTTGGCTTTATTCCAATTAGTTAACGGTCGATCAAACCAAGCTCGCGGAGTCTCTTTTTCTGGGGTTTGGCTAATAACTTCTAATAGCTTCCATGTTTCCGAACTTTGATTAGTAGCTGGATTGGAGACGGTTTCAACGCTAACTTTAATTTGATAGAAAAATCCTGGTTTATAATCAAATCCCTCGATACTATTAGGGAACAATCTCCAGTTTTCCTCTGGTTTCTCTCGCATCTGTAAACAGTCTTTGGTTGTGCCTTGGCTACAGGGTTGTTTCCTAGAATGGATATAAATTGTCCTTTCCGTGCGCGTGGTAGTTGGTGCGGGGGTAAAAGTGAGTATTCCTAAACCTTCGGGAGTACGATAAAATAATTGTAAATCGCCTTTAGCTGTCACTTGGAATTGTTCCACTCCTTGCAAGGCAGCAAGATATTGATTTTCCTGTTTCATCTCCGGTTCTGGACAAGCTTTTTTCGTAGTAGCGATCGCTTGGTTGATCTGAAGCGTGTCATTATTGACTTGATAGCCAGTATTATACTGGTTGCATCCAGCCGAACCACTGAGGATATTTTTCTGGAAAGCGGCAGTAATTTCCGTTTCTTTCACCAAACTTCCGGCTGTCCACCCCCTTAGTTTCCATCGAGTCCCCTCCAAAGGGGAAGTATTAGCGATCGCCGCTTTCCCCGCTAAAGCACAACTTAGGGCAATTGTCAAGAAAATTCCCGTTTTTTTGGCGTTCAAAATTGCTATTCTCCTCGTCAAAGCAACAATTCTATTATGGCGTGGGGTAATCGACTCAGTGGTTAGGATAATTTTTCGGATGTCTCTTTCTGACCATCCCGTGACGGATTAAGAGAGAACAAGTTCCCGCAAACCTTAACCCAGTCAGAAAGTCATCGTTGTCATTAATCACTTTTTGGCCCTTTGAGGGCAAAAAGTTGACCCGGTTCACCTTAAGCAGTACAATAAAAACCTTGAATGACCCCTTAAACAAAAAAAACACCATGGCACAAGGACAAGGATTCGGATTCGGTCTCGGTAAGATTAAAGAATTACAAGACGCTTTCCAAAAAGCGCAACAGGTGCAACAAGGGGCCAAAGTTCTGCAAGAAGAACTGGAAAATATGGAAATTCCCGGCCAGAGTGAAAATGGCTTCGTGACAGTCTATCTCAGTGGCAACCAAGAACCCCGGGGTATTGAAATCGACCCTGCTCTCCTCTCCCAAGATCTGGAGATTGTGGCCGAGTCTATTCTAGAAGCCATGAAAGTCGCCTATAGTGCCTCCACGGAAACCATGCGCGCCAAAATGGAAGAACTGACCAGTGGTTTAAATATCCCCAGTATGTAATCGCTTTTGACCGCAATGGTAAGATGGAAAGTTGGACTAACAAACAAGGAGGTTCAACTTTGCTGACTTTGGGTGTCAATATCGACCATGTGGCCACAATTCGCCAAGCTCGCCGTACCGTGGAACCAGCTCCCGTGGCGGCGGCAGTTTTGGCTGAAATCGGCGGTGCTGATGGTATTACCGTTCACTTGCGCGAGGATCGTCGTCATATCCAGGATCGCGATGTGCGGATTCTCCGGCAAACGGTGCGGACTCATCTGAATCTGGAAATGGCCCCGACGGAGGAAATGATCGCCATTGCTCTCGATATTAAACCCGATTATGTCACCCTTGTCCCCGAAAAGCGCGAGGAAGTGACCACGGAAGGGGGGATCGATATACTGGGCAATTTTGACCGTTTTTGTCAGGTTGTCGAGCGCCTGCAATCGGCTAATATTCCCGTTAGTTGGTTTATTGATGCCGATTTTGCCCAAATTCAAGCGGCCGCTAATACGGGGGCGAAATTTATTGAACTCCACACCGGTCAATACGCCGAAGCACAACAGGAGAGCGATCGTCAAGCACAATTAACAATTCTTAAAGAAGGTTGTGAATACGCTTCCTCTCTCGGTTTGCGGGTGAATGCTGGTCACGGTTTGACCTATTGGAATGTTTATGCCGTCGCCTGTTTGCCCAATATGGAAGAATTGAACATTGGTCACACAATTATCAGTCGTGCGGTTTTAGTTGGGTTGGAACGGGCTGTTAGGGAAATGAAATTGGCTATGCGTGGGCAATTGTAAAGGCTATCAGCTATCAGCTAATCTCCTGACTAGGGAACAATTACACTGAAAAATTAAAGGAAAGATGATGACAACTTATTATTATTTGGTAGCCAGTCAAAAGTTTTTAGAAGAAGAAGCGATCGAAAAGGAAGTTTTGAAGGAAAGAATCAGGAATTATCAAGAAAAAGGTCAAGAAATTGATTTTTGGTTAATTGCCAATCCAGCTTTTTTAGATACTCCCGCTTTTGCCGATATCAAAAAGAAAACTCCCCAACCAGCAGCGGCAATTGTTTCTCTCAACCAACAGTTTATTACTTGGCTGAAATTGCGTCTAGAATACGTTATTACTGGACAGTTTGAGGCTCCTTCCGATACTATTTCCGATCCGTTAAAATAACCCTTTTTTGTCTGTGGTAAATAAGTGGTTATAATTAAATAGAAGATACATTTTGGGTTCGATCCCCCCTGCCCCCCTTGATAAGGGTAGGGCTGTTTCATTCTCCCATCAGAATATCAAAAGTAAAAGCGATCACTGTCTTTGTAAAATGAGAAGTGAACGCGAACTTTTGAAAGATATGTTGAGCTTAATAGAAAAACTGAA
>NZ_SFBV01000359.1:0-34344 GCF_007095585.1 Microcystis sp. M_OC_Ca_00000000_C217Col | reverse complement strand
CTCTGCTATTCTAAGTCTACAGAAATGTTAGGATACTCTATTCGTTTATTAATTCATTATCTGAAGTTTCAAGAAGTGCCTATTCCTTACTGATTCATAGCTTAATTCAGCAACGCCATCCGTTGAGTATAGGCTACATATCAGGACAGGCACTCATGCAAAAGGGGAAATAAATAATCAGTTTTTAATAACCGGATTTAGTATTAGACCCATGATTGCAGACATTTTTGAAAATTTTACTTTTTAGGATGGTTTTCCTGAATTGAGATTCTCCCCCCTACTAAAGCAAGGGGGAAAAAAAATCAATTGGCACGCTGTTCAACCAACAGTTGGTAAGCATGATTAAAATCAGCCGTTGTAATGCGAATCTCAGCCGGGTCAGTCATTCCCTGATGGCGATAACGACGAATTGCCATCAGTGCCGCTTGGTTACATAATAACGCTAAATCTGCGCCATTCCAGCCTTCGGTTGCCTCGGCCCAATAGCCTAAATCCACATCCTGTAAAGGACGTTCATCATTATGAACCCCGAGAATTGCTAAACGACTAGAG
Organism: Microcystis sp. M_OC_Ca_00000000_C217Col; assembly: GCF_007095585.1. Classification (NCBI taxonomy): domain Bacteria; kingdom Bacillati; phylum Cyanobacteriota; class Cyanophyceae; order Chroococcales; family Microcystaceae; genus Microcystis; species Microcystis sp. M_OC_Ca_00000000_C217Col. Next base: position 33,792 of record NZ_SFBV01000359.1, on the reverse strand, counting down.
GCATTCGGTAAATCAACTTTTAACTGTAAATCCAACCGTCCCGCTCGCAATAAGGCTGGATCTAACGCATCTGGGCGATTAGTGGCTCCAATCACTAAAATCGTTGCCCCCGTTTGCAACCCATCTAACTCCGTGAGGATTTGTCCCACAACCCGGTCACTCACTCCTGAATCCCCACTATAACGACCTCTTGCTGGTGCTAAAGTATCAATTTCATCAATAAAAACCACACAAGGGGCTGCCTGACGAGCTTTGGCAAACAACTCACGCACCGCCTGTTCACTCGCACCCACCCATTTACTCAAAAGCTCAGGTCCATTAATACTAATAAAATTAGCTCGCGCCTGAGATGCAACCGCTTTGGCCAATAAGGTTTTTCCCGTTCCGGGAGGACCCCAAAGTAAAATACCTTTGGGAGCTTGGGCTTTGGTTTGCGTATATAATTGCGGATGGAGTAATGCCCCTTCCACGGACTCCTGTAGGGTTTGTTTAATCTGTTCAAGTCCGCCAATATTGTCCCAAGCCACATGGGGAGATTCCACTTCCACAGACCGCAATACCGCCGGTTTAACTTCTTTAAGGGCTTGCAAAAAGTCGGCTTGGACCACCGTCATTGTTTCCGGAATTTGCGAGTCAATCGTAGGAACCTGGCGCCGCAAAGCACTATAGGCCGCTTTCTGGCAAACGGCTTTTAAATCTGACCCGACAAATCCCACCGCATTATCGGCAATCAGAGCTAAGGAAACTGATTCATCTAGGGGCATGGAACGGGTGAGAATTTGCAGGATTTCTAAACGGCCTTTGCGGTCAGGCACCCGAAAGAGGACTTCTCGGTCAAACCGTCCAGGGCGACGGAGGGCAGGGTCAAGATGGTCGGGACGGTTTGTCGCCGCTAGAACAATCACCCCTCGGCTTTGGGCAAAGCCATCCATTAAACCCAGCAATTGGGCCACCAGTCTTTTTTCTACTTCCCCTTCAACTTTACTGCGATCGGGTGCCATGCTATCAATTTCGTCAATAAAAACGATACAAGGCGCATTCTTACCGGCTTTCTCAAAAATTCCCCGCAGTTTTTGTTCAGCCTCCCCATAATATTTGCTGATCACCTCTGGTCCGACTAAGGCAATATAGTTAACACCGAGTTCTTCGGCCAAAGCACGGGCGGTCAGGGTTTTACCGGTTCCAGGGGGTCCGACTAAGAGAACGCCGCGAGTGGGTTCAAGTCCTAACTTGGCCAACAAGTCAGGGCGTTTCAGGGGAATGGCAATTAGTTCCTTGAGTTCTTTAATCACTTCCGTCAAGCCACCAACATCTTTCAGGGAAGACGTGGTCGGTCCTTCGGGCGGTGTCACAGTGTCTTCAACCCCTGAATCGGTGGGGGATGAGCGATTGCAATTGACCTCAAAATCATCCCCGCCAGAATTGCTCTGACGAGAAACTCCCCCTGAACGGGGAATACCGCCAGAACGGGGAATATTACTCAAGGGACGGGAATTAAATTGCATTTCGGTTTTAATTTCCCCTTTTTCCAGTTTCTCTTCCAAGATTTTAGCCAGTTCGACTAATTGCTCGAAGCCTTTGAATAATTCTGCCATAAAATTTCTCCTGAGTCAAGTGAAAGATGGGGACTGGGTGATAGATGGGGTTAAGAAGTCCGACTTGATCAGACTAATTACCTTTAAAATAACAGATCTGCCGCGCCTTTTACCCGGGCTAGAGGTTCTACTGACCGGGGTAAACTGGGTAAGCGGATCAAAGTTTGATCTGGGAATAAATCCCGATCAATTTCCTCATTAGCATGATAACGATTCTGCACGACATAACGTTGATAGACTCCCATTTTTTTCAAAGATGCTGTCAATCGCAGTTGTTCGGCAACGATAGCATCTTGGGCTTGCAAAACTCCAATAAATTCTGTATGTTGGGGGTCTTTTAGTTTTTTCTGGGCAGACATCACTTGTTGTCTTAAGGTTCGTAATCGTCCCATTAAATCTACACGCCCTAAGACATTTTGATACTTCATCCAAAGCTTAAAAATCCAACTTAACCAATCTCCTAAAGCCGTTGGCATTTCCAAAAATCGCAGGAGATGACCGGTAGGGGCTGTATCTAAAATAATCAAATCTTGTTGTTTCTGGTCTAATAACTCCATTACTTTTACTAGGGACAACATTTCATCAATTCCAGGCAGAGATTGAGCTACAATTTGTCGCCAAGCTTCCGGAGTATAAGCTAGTTTGATGTTTCCTTCTTCGCTACCTTCACCACTAATCATTTCTGCCAGTTCCCATAAATAATCATCCCGAAATTTTTCTAAAATGATATTAGCATCAACTTCTTGACCACTTAAATTAGCAGTTAATTGTGTGGATTGATGTCCTAACTTTGTCCCAAAGGCATCTCCCAAAGAATGCGCTGGATCAATAGAAATAATTCTAATTTTTTGATCGGGATGACGATTAGCTAACGCCCAACCAATAGCCGCAGCAACGGTGGTTTTTCCCACCCCCCCCTTGCCACCAATGATAATGAGTTGGCGTTTGTCGTCAATAAAATCACTAAAACTCGGCAGAATTTTTTGCGGCCATTGAATAGGAGGCGGCGCAATAAATTCTACTTGTTCGAGGATTTTAATTTGACTCATGATCTGATCTAATGCTTCACCTCCTAGGGGTTCTTTTGCTTGTTGAGGCAGGGTAAAAATTGTCTCTTGACCTGGAATTTTTAGGAATTTATCGAGGAGTTGCTGTTGCTCACTATAGCGATCTAAATTTTGATTAGGATCCGTGAGAATGCGATTAATGAATAAGCTGCCGCAGGGAATATTTAAGTGATGCAAACTATTGAGTAATCGTTCGGTTTCTAATAAACTCATCGGTTCGGCAATTGCCACAATTAAACAAAGGGTAAAATCCCGATCTTGTAGGATTCGTTTGCCTTCGGTTAATTCTGCTTGTGTTTTGACTAAAAAGTCATCCACATCATCGGCATTGTAGGTTTTTGAAAAAGTTTGCGAAATAACACGATGTTTTTCTTGAAACAACTCTAAAGAATTTAAAATAATCTCTAAAAAGTCTTTAATTCCCAATAAATTCAAGGTATGACCAGAGGGAGCCATATCAACAACAATTCGATCTACAACATTGTCAATAAGTAATCGTTGAATTTCTAATAGACCCATAATTTCATCTAAACCTGGCCAGTCTAAATCCCAAACAGGAGTTAAATCTTCTCCTTCAACAAAACTGCCCCGTTCTACTAAAAGTTCTAAAAATTTTCCGTATTTTTCTTTAAATTCTAAGAGCAATTTTTCCGCATCTAATGCCCTAACTTTTAAGTTGGGTAAGTCTTTTACTGGTGATGCTTCATCGCTAACTTCTGTTTGCAATACATCCCCTAAAGAGTGAGCAGGATCGGTTGAGATTAATAGGATTTGTTCCTCGGGAAATAATTTAGCCCAACGGCGAGCAAATCCACAGGAAAGGGTAGTTTTTCCCACTCCTCCTTTGCCACTAAACATAACTAAATGTCGAGTGTCATAACGACTTAGAGAGTTATTTACCAAGTTAAAGTTAGTCATAGAGAAATCAAGTTAAGTAAAGTGATAGGGGGGAGAAACTTGTCCTAATTGTAATTCCCAACGGGGGCAGGCTTTCTGCCAATGCAAGACTTGCTCGATTAGTAAAGGTTCTTCTTGAAGATTAACTAAAAGATAAATTCGTGATTCTGTCCCCGGAGCAGTAATAATCCTCGTTGATGGATAGCTTTGGGTGATTAAATTCACGAGATTTTGCCATTCTGAACCTTGCAAAGTATAAAAATCTTGTTGGGCTTCATAAAGCTGTTTTTTGGCTAAAAAATATTGTCTGCCCTTGCTTTCAGAAGAGAGTACAGGCTCCTCTGGCTTACGGGGAATACATTTTAAAAGATATTCTCCTTTTCCCTCAAGTTCTTCAATTTTTTCTTGATATTCTTGGCCATGAGAACAAAGATGAGTCAGTAAATTTTCTGTCTCTAAAAAAGATGTGCCAAAACGTAAGGGTAAAATAGTGGTTTGTTGAAATAATTCACAGATGACTCGATCATGACATAAAACCGATTGAATCAAGCGTTCATCATCATTTTGTAAAGTGTCTAAACCAACTTCGGGTTCGACTACGGCCGATAGCTCTCCACCAGTTATCAGTAACAATGGGTTAGCCATTCCAACGGGTAATTTTAGGCTTTCTATGGGGGTTTTCAAAAAAGCGTAAGTATATAGATTGTACAATTTCATAGGGTTTACCAAAAGAAAATTGACGATTTTTTACAAGTTTTTATATTGGGGCGTTGATATGCTAGAATATTCTAAGTTATTCAGGGATTGTTATGACAACCACTCGTCCACCCAGACCAATTAGATCTAAAATTAGCACCATGCCTCGGAAACAATCTGAAGCAGATCACCAACTTGAGCTTTATAAGTTAATTACTGAAAAACAACGTATCCAAGAAAAATTAGAAATGATGGAGCGGCAGATTCAGCAATTAAAAAATCGTCTCACGTTTGTGACAGAGCAAATTGAGACTACAGAACAAAGTATTCAAAATTTGCGTACAGCCAACCCTCCTAGTGTAGCTAAAAAACCTGATTCCCCCAAAACTGTTGCTCACTCCTCTAATAATTCCAGTAATTTCCAAACTTTTTACCTAGAATATTAAGGCTTAACCAAGGGCTAGTTCTGACCAAGCTTCAACGAGTTCTTGAGCTTGTCAAATCCGCCCTTACTAAGCTTACAATTTGTGATTTTGTTCATGATCTATGTGGTGGGAAAGATTGCAAGTTTAGAGAGAAGATTCAGATTCGTTTTCTGCCTCTTCTTCTTCTAAGGTTTGAATTTTTAATAAAAGTTCTTCTTCCTGAATTTCAAACTCCTCCTCAGAAATGTTGCCCATATCGTAAGATAGTTGTAAGGATAATAACAATTTGTGCAAATTTTCCGCCTCATCATATTCTATATCTGCACGCTCTTGAATCTTCTCCCCAATCCAGATCAGACCCCCAATAGGACCGGTAACAGGAAGAAGTAAAATATCGAGAAACATAACTAATACTCTCCTTAGATAAGTTGGGCAAAGGTATAGGGTGCAGTTAAATTGTTATAGCGAATTCTTAGGCGATCACCAAACTGCTGATCGATCGCTTCAACGTTTTGGCTAAATTCTGGCTCTTGCTCCCAGGGAATTAAATAAGCTGCATTGTAAATCATGTCATCCGTCATCGGATCGCTTTCAATCACCTCTTGGGCGCGATGATTTAATTGGTCTCTAAAGACTTGAATAATGTCTTGTTTCCGTTGCAATACAGTGGCTTCAATGAGTTGACCTATATGAATAATTTCTTCCATATTTAAGTTTTTCCCCATCATCGCATCCCGTTCTTGCTTTAACTTCGGATTAGACTCCAAAGCCGCTTGTAATTCCCACTGATTATCCCAAAAAATCTTAATGCTAACCTCTCGTTGTCCTGACAGTTTAGCAAATAATTCTTTCAGTTGGGTTTTATAGGGAGTAATTAGTTGTTCGGTGACGGATTCCCAGGTTTTGATAACTAAGCCAAACCGCAGGGGCAACAACGTTGTAAACCCTGCTTCCATGACAGTTTCTAATACTTTTTCATGGCAAATTAAATAGCGACGGGATGCCAAATACTTCTCTTTATGAGCAGCGGAGTAGAGAAAACTAAAACCATCAATCATCTCACTGTGAACCGGCTCATTATCAATCCCCTGCAAAACGAGTCCGTCAGGAATTGGTTCCGGAAAGATTCCATACAAATAAAGACCCACTGTCATCAGTATTCTCCCAAATTAAACCGGCTGAGAAGTTAAAACCAAACGAAGCTTTAGATGAATTAAATCTAGTTGAGCTAGACCCAGATCAACATTTCCTTCCACAACAACTCCTGTATTGAGGAGTCTATCCACTAATTCTAACACAGAGGGCTTAATACCCTCCTTTCCAGGATAATAACTCCCCGCTTCCGGTAAAAGAGTGCCAAACTCTCCTAGGTGGACATTTAACTCTTCTGGCTCAACCTCAAAAATTTCACACAAATGGAGAACTTGTTCTTGCAATTTTTGGATACTTTCTGCGGCTCTATCTAAATCAGACTCACTGAGAACCCCTTTTTCCATCCGGCGAATGATTTGGGCTTCCAGCAATTGGCGTACCAGTTCCACGACAGTTAACAGTAAAGGGGCTAAACCAGCTTGGCTATTACTTTCTGGACGGGTCAGCAAGGCTTGATTATCAGAATCGTAAGGTGTGCAAGCAAGTGTCATGGTTGGAATTGGTAAATGAGCAGTTTTTGACGGTGAGTCTCTAGTGGGGAGCTTGGCCAAGAAATTTTATCTGAGGGAAAATAATGATTTGACATACCCCACGCCGTAAACGGAAGTGGATTCTTGTAGCATCACTGCTGAGAATTTCTGGCTTAACGAGTCCACTTGAATTAGATTCTTGGCGAAATCCAACCCAGAGGTGGTTCTCTCCTCAGACTTTTGCGACCTTACAGAAGCCTGTTCTCGGGGGACCCTACGATACAGTTCAAAACCTCTAAAATAATTGGTTTCTCTGGTACTTGACGCTGAGAGCTTTTACCTATAGGAGCATTCCCCTATAGAACCCCATAACTCTAGTTTTCAAGGTGCGTTTATCCGGCGATGACTGGGTTTTTTAAGCGGTTGCTTACCCAGATCCCTATTCTTAATATCATACATCAGATCAAGTCGCCCTAAAAGGGCGAGGCTTTAAACCCAATTTTTCGGTAAACTTCTTTACCGTTTGAGGATTCAATTGAGGAATTTCAATGTATATAAAGAATGTGACTGATCGTTCGGACTGGGATCACGGCTCTCGATTGCACTTAATTTGGCTAAGGATTTTAAGGCTTGAAGTCGCCGTGAAAGTTCCAGGTTTTCTGCGAATAAAGCTTGGCATTGGCTAGGGAGGTAGGGATAACCTGGCAAGCCGTTAATCGCCGTTTCCCTTGCTTTATCAAGGGGGGCAATCGTCTCGTGTAAATTTCCTAACCTTTGAGGATTCAAGTGAGGAATTTCACGCATCTGAGGGATGTGCTTCATCGTTCGGACTGGTATCATGGCTCTCTATTGCAGTCAATTGGGTTAAGGATTTTAAGGTTTCAAGCTCAGTTTCTAGGGTTTGCAGTCGGAGTGAAAGTTCCCGATTTTCTGCTAGTAAAGCTTGGGATTGGCTATGGAGGTAGGGGTCTCCTTCCCACCAGTTGATTCCCATTTCCCTGGCTTTATCAACAGAGGCAATTAACAAACGAATGCGGATATTGATCAGTTCAGTGGAGGCAATCGAAACGGAAATATCGCCGGCAATCACAATTCCTTTATCTAAAACTCGTTCGAGTATATCCGCTAAACTCGAACCTTGAGTTGCTGTTTTTAGGGAGTTGTTTGACTGGTTTTTGAGCGAGCCAGCAAAAGTGGAAGAAGTCACGGTTGGTTTCACTCAATAAGAGTATAAAATTAGTCTTTTCGCTGGGGCAAGTTGCCTCGCAGTAAAGATTGAATGGCTTTTAACGATTGATTTCCTGTCGAAGGCTCAGGAGTTGACGCTTGGGCATCGGAAGGCTCCTCTTCCTCTAGAAAGGATAAGGATTCTAACGGATTGTCCTCGAGGATTTCCCATAAAATCGCTCTTGACTTATCAACAGATAAATTTGTGCGTGACAAAAGAACATCGGCGCAGATATCACGGAAGTCCGAGTCAGCGGAGTTGGCCGCAATATCGTGAGAGGCGCAGACTTTAGCAATCATTAAACAAGAGCGCAAACCCGACGTTTTTTCAGTCGCAGTTTTCACACGAAAGGTTTTGACGAGGTTGACAATAAATAAAGCATCTTCTCGACCAATCCCCGTTTTTTGAGCAAGAATTTCTGTCTGAGTTAGTTGGTCTGGTTCAGGCATATTGATAGTTACCAACCGATCCATTAAAGCATCTTGGGTGGCATGAACCCCACAGTATTCTTCTGGGTTGGAGGTGAAAATTGCCCGAAACTGAGAATTGACTTGTAGGTAATCGGGTTGATGGCTAGTGGGCGGCAGGGTGAGAATTTTTTCTTCCAAGGCAGAGAGTAAAACGTTGTTGACCTCAGGTCGAGAACGATTGAACTCATCATAAACTAGGGTAAACCCCTCGCGACAGGCCATTGTTAAGCGAGAATCCACCCAATTGTGTTTTAGCTCGTCTTCAACTTTGAGAACGCTGTGGATATAGTTATCCATCAGTTTTTTATGGGTGTAGCCAGACTGACTACCAATTAAATCGGAACTGGTAAAGTCATCATCGCCAAAGATTAGCATCACAGGTCTGGCTAAACAATTGGCCAAGTGCATTGCCAAGGTGGTTTTTCCCGTTCCTGCTGGACCACATAGATGGATGGAAAAACCAGCGTTTAGATAACGTAAGGCGCGAGTGGCAACTTGATCAATCGAAGGCGTAACAACAAATTGACCAGGGCGAAGGCAGAGGACGGATCTTCTTGTTTGAGTTTCAGTAAATGTCATAGTTGAAATCTAGTAAATACCATTGTTGACATCCTCACCGCCGTAAACGGACGGTGATTCCTCACCACGCCACCTTTTTAGGATGGTCGCGTCAATGGGGTTGACGCTTCACCAAAAGCGGACGGGTATTCTTGAGCTAACAATTGCCCGTTCAGGTTTCCCTTCATAACCGAGTAGGCAAGGACGCTTGTGTTGCCCGAATTTGACGGCAGGGTTAATCGTCTTTGGCTTTTAAGGCCCACCTCTATAATATCCCAAAAGAGTAGGAACTGTCATCAATTAGCTCTAGAAACTTGATTCTGAAGGTATTTTTAGGATATTCATTAGTCAAGGGGCTAAGGAGCTAAAATTCTTGTCTAGACTACTTTTCCAGACTTGAACAATGACAAGCCCAGATGCAGTCCTTTTCCCTTACCTCCTTTGTCAACAAAAGACTACTAATGACAACATTAACTATAAAGTAAGTGAAGTTTTATAACACTTCTTAATCTACCAGAACCCTAGGGTCGCCCCTACAGGAACTCACCACCCCTACGTTAAGTCTAGAAACCTAGAAAAGCAGGATCAGCATGGTAGGTTTAAAACCAAAGGCTTATTGTTGTACCTTCAGATAGTCCTCTAGTTTAGTCAGGAAAAGGGACTAGAGGGTTTTTACTCTAGCCCTAGGCTTAAGTGGGTTGGAATTAACCTAGAGATTTATTTGCCAAAAACGTAGATAGACAACTCTTGACGAAATTGACGCAAATCGTCTTTTAGCTGTTTCGCTTCCGCTAAACGTCGTTCTTGGAATTGACTTAAATCATCTTTCACCTGTTTGGCTCGATCTAGATGAAGTTGACGTAATTCGTCCTCTAGCTGCTTCGCTGCCGCTAAACGTTGTTCTTGGAATTGACTTAAATCATCTCTCAGCTGTTTGGCTCGATCTAGACGCTGTTGACGTAAGTCGTTCTCTAGCCGTTTCGCTTCAGCTAAACGTTGTTCTTGAAATTGACGTAAATCCTCTTTTTGCTTTTCCGCCTGAGCTAAACGCTGTTTTTGGGTAGCTGTTAAAAACGCAAGGCTTTCTTGTTGAACTTTTTGGAAAGATTGGCGCAAAGCAGTTGCCTGTTCTTGCGCTTGTTTTTGTCTTTCAGTTTTGACATCCAACAAAAAAGCTTGGACTTCTTGCGAGAGTTTAGCTACTTCTCCAGCAATCGATAAACGCTCCTGGCGGAACTTTTCCATGAGAGCAGGCATGGGGTTGTCCTCAATTACTAAATACTATGGAATGGATTAGACCCAATCACCCGTTAGAAAAACCTTGACGGGGACTGGGGGGAGAGACAGTAGATTCCGACTTTTCTGATCATCCCAAAGTCGAGATAGCGAACTACCCTATCAATTATAGACTATTGCGCCCCAAGAGAGGGGTAACTAAACTCAATAGGGATTAAAGAAAAGCCGAGAATCTAGAAAACCTGGTAAGGTTTTAACTGAGCAGATAGGAGAATCTGTGAGCAATCCTTAAGCAGGAACCGCCGCAGATTGAGTCAGACCAACGGCTTCAGCATATTTGAGGTAGGTTTCAACCGAAGCGATGACTACACGAGCTTCAATCGCTAATAATTCGATTCCTACCAAAGAGACGCGAGCCCAGGCATCAATAACGATACCTTTGTCAAGGATGCGATCAATAACTTCAGCTAAGCTAGAGGAAGAGTTGGTTTTTTCGACTGCCATGGTAATAGACCTTTTTGTTAGTTGTATAGAGAGTGTACAGTGCTGATCCCAAAGTTGAGATAGGGAGCTACCTCATCTCAAGGGGCGTGGCCTCACTACCTAAAGAATGGCCTTCCATTGCGCTATTGCGAAAAATAGAGAGGCTCACATTCTGGCGATAGGCGGTAAACCTAGCTACAAGGGTCAAAATCACGGTCACAAAAATAATTTGTCTGAGTCTAGCTTTGTTCTAGCTATCCGTTGCCGTGCCAACCCTATTAACATAGACTATTGCGCCCCAAGAGAGGGGTAACTGAACTCAATAGAGATTAAAGAAAACCCAAGAACCTGCAACACCCGGTCGGGTTTTAACTGAGCAGATGGGAGAATCTGGGAGCAATCCTTAAGCAGGAACCGCCGCAGATTGGGTCAGACCAACTGCTTCAGCATATTTGAGGTAGGTTTCAACCGAAGCGATGACTACACGAGCTTCAATCGCTAATAATTCGATGCCCACCAGAGATACGCGAGCCCAGGCATCAATAACGATACCTTTGTCAAGGATACGATCAATAACTTCAGCTAAGCTAGAGGAAGAGTTGGTTTTTTCGACTGCCATGGTAATAGACCTTTTTGTTAGTTGTATAGAAAGTGTACAGTGCTGATCCCAAAATTTATCTATCGAGCTACCGCATCTCAGGGGCGCAGCTTCCACTCCAAAAATGACTTTCTATTCCGAAAAATAGTGAGTCTCATAATCTGGTGATAGGGGGTAAACCTAGCTACAAAGGACAAAATCACGTTTACAAAAATAATTTGTATGGGTCTAGCTTTGTTTTCGCTACCCGTTGCCGTGTCAACCTGATCATTTATAGACTATTGCGCCCCAAGAGAGGGGTAACTAAACTCAATAGGGATCAAAGAAAAGCTAAGAATCTGCAAAACCCTGTAGGGTTTTCACTGAGCAGATGGGAGAATCTGGGAGCAATCCTTAAGCAGGAACCGCCGCAGATTGAGTCAGACCAACGGCTTCAGCATATTTGAGGTAGGTTTCAACCGAAGCGATAACTACACGAGCTTCAATCGCTAATAATTCGATGCCCACCAGAGATACGCGAGCCCAGGCATCAATAACGATACCTTTGTCAAGGATACGATCAATAACTTCAGCCAAGCTAGAGGAAGAGTTAGTTTTTTCAACTGCCATGGTAATAGACCTTTTTGTTGTTTTCATAGAAGGTGTACAGTGCTGAAATCATGGAGGATTCAGAAATCCATTTTGTTTTTCTGCCTTCATCACTTCCGCAATTTTAAAGATAACACCCTTGTTTTGTCGTTGTCAATACCTAAGTGAGATTTTTTTCGTTAAGAAGTGTGTAGGGATTTCTCATTTTTTTCGTTAAGAAGTGTGTAGGGATTTCTCAGATAAGTCCGATACATTCGACCTATTGGATAATTTTTTTATGGTACGATGGACGGTTTTGCTTTTTTCTCGATTTTTAGATTGAATTAGATTGAAGTTGAAAAGAGAATAAAATGTGATCTTATAAATTTGGTACAATTTTTACTTGACAAAAATTTCTGGTTGTGGTTCTGTAGTATTGATGGAGTTTGTGTGATAATTTTTGCTTATGGAATCGTGAAATGTTTACTGGGAAAGACTTTTAGGACTATTTTGCGGATATTCTATCAGTATAGACCTAGTTTCCACACAGAAACCAGAAGAGCCCTTTGCCTTGCTGTGCATTGTTGTCATGGATAAAATAAGTAGTCATGCAAAATTAATTACCTGCCCGATCGAGCTAAAACCCTTACGGGGCAATGATCGTCATGTGTAAATAATTTTGCCTAGGTACTTACCAAGCAGCGCCAAAGTGATTCTCCATTTTTTTAGAGAAAGATAGACTCTCTCTCACCAACAGAGAAATCCTTGGTCGAAAGGTATTATTAAGTCTTTACAATGGGATTAGTTTGACCAGTTTCTTGGCTCTACCTCTCGATGACGTTTACTCGGAATTACTGTCTTATAGGACTCCCAAAAATGAGTGTAAGTAACAGCACATTGTCGGTAAACACCGGGTAAACTGGCCCCAAAGTTTTTTGGCTGATTGGCGACTCCTATCTCCGCGCATAGCCGCCAATAATTTCCCCTGTCTTTCTATCAATTAACCGCCAAATATAAACCTTTATCGTCTTAAAAAAAACCAATGACTACATTTCATCACACTCTATGACTAATTTGCCTTTTGATTTTTCTGGGTGGTGATTCGGTAGTGGTGATGGAGCCTTAATGCTTTGCTTTGCTGTGGATTGTAGTCATGGATAAAATACCAAAGGACTCCCCAAGGTGATTCTCCATTTTTTTAGAGAAAGATAGGCTCTCTCTCACCAGCAGAGAAATCCTTGGTCGAAAGGTATTATTAAGTCTTCCAAGGGGATTACTTTGACCAGTTTCTTGGCTCTACCTCTCGATGACGTTTACTCGGAATTACTGTCTTATAGGACTCCCAAAAATGAGTGTAAGTAACAGCACATTGTCGGTAAACACTGGGTAAACTTGGCCAAGGTTTTTTAGCTGATTGGCGGCTCCTATATCCTAAATGACCACCAATAAGTTCCCTTGTCTTTCTATCAATTAACCGCCAAATATAGACCTTTATCGTCTTAGAAAAAACAAAAGGGCACATCTCATCACATTCTATGAGCAATTTACCTTTTGGTTTGTCCGAAACCTTTACTTGACGGGGTACAGCCGCTAGTCTATTGTTGACATAATTTTGTAAACATGACCAATTTACCCCTGTTACTCTGGCAATTCCTCGTCAGGAAATTCGTTCGAGCAAGAGTTGATCGATTAATTGTCTTGGTATCGGGAGAGATAGTTTTATTAGTGGGATTGATCACAAACGGTTGACCACATTCTTGACAGTGACGTTTGGGTTTCCCCTTAGGAATATAACCGTTCTTAATAGTATGGTGAGAACCACAACTAGGACAAGTAAATACAGGCAAACCAGTGGGGGGATTTTGCTCCGTGCTAGGCTGATATTTGAGCAGGCCCTCCACGAGCCATAAAGAGATACTTATCAGAAAAGTCATGATCAAGCTAGAGGTTTAAGGATTGATTTGAGCCAATTATTTTTATTGATAAACTGACGGTTCGCTCATTTTCCACATATGGTGTTTTTGGATTAAGCCACCCACTGCCTGTACTGGCGTAAGTTGAACTAATTCGACTTCGGGTAGGTTTTATCCGTTGTCAAAACACCATCTATAGTGATCTGCGAGCCGAGAGTAATAAGTATATTACACAGTTCATACCGAATAAGCAACATGGTAAGGTAAACACATCTTAACAACCCTTGACAAAATGAACCTCGTGTGATTTGCTTACCCAGAGGGCGATCCAGGCATACTTGAGTAGAATTTCTCATCTCAACTGTTAAACAAAAATCGACTAAATGTTAAGATTTCGTAACTATTTTGATTGACTGGTATCACTTGAAATGCCCACACGTATCACAAAATTAGCCGATTGTCAATAGCTTTTGAGATGCGATACCCCCCCTTGCCTACCCGAATTCGGGTGGGCAAGGGGGGGGTGGTAGAATGCCTGCCAGGACTATTGAAAATTGGTATTAGCTATTTTTTCGGGGACTCTGGCCACTATTTTCAGAGATTGCTGTAATGCGGATTTGTTGACATCCGTTTAGGTGGATTGACGGGCCAGAAATTGTCTTTGATAGTCTAAAAACTGGCCATGCCATTCCGCAAAGCGCCGTTCCCCATCTTTGACTAAAAATTGGCGGTAGGCTTCCGAGGAAATCCAAGGCTTTGTTGGACGTTGTTGGGCAGAACGAGCTTGGTATTCAGCCCTTGATTGACGGCAGTGGTTGTGATAATTTTGGTGCCATTCCTGATAGCGCCGTTCTCCATCCCGCACGAGGGCTTGGCGATAGGCTTCTGAAGATAGACTCATGGTGTTACTCCTTTTCAAATCCCTTGATGGCTTGCCCAGAATCATAACACAATCCGCGCACTACCGAGCGCTGACCTCTCGTCAAGTTACGATCTAGGCCCTTGCCTTCAGTGGCAAGGTTTCTTGGCTATCTTAACTGCTGCATTTTGTCTAGGTTTGCATAGTGGCTCTACAGACTGACACCGCAAGCTCTGCGGCCAAAATATTTTTACTGGCAGTACCACTCTAGAACATATCGTGTAAATGCGCTAGTATTTAAATTAAAGCCAACCTGAAATGGCGGGGTTTCAGCCCAAAATTTTCGATGATGTTGTTTAATTTGATCCTAACCTATTGTAGGTAAAATATACACTTTAGTTATTAATCTGGTAATTTTTTTGTCCTGGGGAGCCTGATTGAGCAAAGAAATGCTATATTTCTATTAGCACCGTTGCCAAAATCTCTGGAAAGTTGAGTTACTAATATGGTTAAAATTATCGGTCGTCAATGCTTGGGAAGAAAACCCGTTTACGATATTGGTGTGGAGAAAGATCATAATTTTTTGCTGGGCAACGGGTTAATTGCCTCCAATTGTTTTAATAAATCTCACTCCACTGCCTACGCTTACGTTACCTATCAAACTGCTTATTTAAAAGCTAATTATCCTGTGGAATATATGACAGCGTTACTAACTGCTAGTAGCGATAATCAGGATAAGGTGGAAAAGTATCGAGAAAACTGTCAGAAAATGAATATCGATGTTGAACCTCCCGACATCAATCGATCGCAAAAACATTTTACCCCGATTGGGCGCAAAATTCTCTTTGGTTTGTCCGCAGTTAGAAACCTGGGCGAAAATGCGATCGAGGCTATTTTAAAAGCCCGGGAAGCAACAGCAGGAAAGTTTACTTCCTTAGGGGATTTTTGCGAGCGTGTTGATTTGCGAGTGATCAACAAAAGAGCTTTAGAAACGCTAATTTATTGTGGTGCTTTTGATAAAATTCAACCGAATCGCCATCAATTAATTGAAGATTTAGAATTAGTAGTTGCTTGGGCGCAAAAACGCACCAAAGAGAAAGAAAGTGGTCAAATGAATATTTTTGATATGCTAGGGGGTAGCACAGAAAATAAACAAGAATCCGAGTTTGAACAGTCTCCCAGTGCCACCGCAGTAGAAGATTTTTCCCTACAGGAAAAGTTAAAACTGGAAAAAGAACATTTGGGGTTTTATGTTTCCGAACATCCTTTAAAAGCTTTACAAAGAGCCGCTCAAGTCCTATCTCCTATCAATTTAGCTGACTTGGAAGAACACAAAACCAGAAAAAAAGTCAGTGCCATTGTCCTATTAAATGCTGTCAAGAAAATTATGACCAAAAAAGGGACTCCCATGGCCTTTTTAACCCTAGAAGATGCCTCGGGACAGTCGGAAGCGGTGGTTTTTTCCGATACCTACGAACGTCTGCAAAAATTATTAGTGGAGGAAGCCACTTTAATGGTGTGGGGAAAAGTTGATCGCCGAGATGATCGGGTACAATTAATTATCGAAGATGCGGAACCGATCGAAACCATTAAAATGGTGATGGTTAATTTATCGATGCAAGATGTCGTCAACCAAAATCGTCAAAATCTTCTTAAAAGTATTCTGCAATCGGGAGACAAACAAAAGGCAAAAGTTCCCGTTATTGCCACCATCGGTGCGGGAACTCAGCGTCAATTTGTGCGTTTAGGACAAAACTATTGGGTAGAGGATGACAATTCGGTGCTAGAGTCTCTAAAAGTTGCGGGTTTTCTGGCTAATTCTGCACCTCTGATTAATCATTAAATGCTAACTGGCAATCACCCAAGAGCCATGGCTGCACCAAGATTGTTCCTGTAAAACCTTCTCGATTTCCTGTTTCGATAATAATTCTCTCTCGACCCACAAATCAAGACAAATATGGATTTTGATCACCTCTTTGATACTATTGCCACTCTTGTCCTCCATCATTCTCCTAGTGGAATGGAAACGGAAATCGATCGCTTTTTACTACAACGCTTTCAAGAGTTAGGATTAGAAACATGGCAAGATCAAGCGGGAAATGTCATCGGCAAAATTAAAGGACGAAATTCGACTAAAAAAATTGCTATTACTGGCCATAAAGACGAAATTGGCGCTATTATCAAGGCAATTAATCCCGATGGTACTCTGCAAATTCGCCGACTCGGGGGAGCTTTTCCTTGGATTTACGGAGAGGGGGTGGTAGATATTATCGGTGATAGGGAAACCAGATCGGGGATTCTCTCCTTTGGTTCCCGTCATATTTCCCATGAATCCCCGCAAAAAGTCCAGCAGGAAAACACTCCCGTCACCTGGGAATCCGCATGGATAGAGACGAAATTGACTCCGGAAGAATTAGACGCTTGTGGGGTGCGCGTCGGTAGTCGAGTCGTGGTGGGAAAACACCGAAAACAACCCTTTCGACTAAAAGACTACATTGCCAGTTATACCCTCGATAATAAAGCTTCCGTGGCGATTCTTTTGGCATTAGCGGCCAGAATCATTAACCCTGCGGTAGATATATATCTGGTTGCCTCAGCCAAGGAGGAGGTAGGAGCCTTAGGAGCCTTATTTTTTACCGCAAATAACCGCTTAGATGCTTTAATTGCCCTAGAAATCTGTCCCCTCGCTCCTGAATATCCGATTAAGGATGGCAGCAATCCTGTGTTATTGTCTCAGGATGGTTACGGTATCTATGATGAGCAATTAAATCAAGAATTACGAACCGCGGCCGAAAAGGCGGGAATACCGCTGCAATTAGCCATTATTAGTGGTTTTGGTAGCGATGCCTCCATTGCCATGAAATTCGGTCATATAGCTAAGGCCGCTTGCTTAGGTTTTCCCACCCAAAACACCCACGGTTATGAAATCGCCCATTTAGGAGCCATAGCTAACTGCATTAGCATATTAGAAGTTTATTGTCAACTAATTTAGCTATTTTTAGCAAAAAACCAGAGCATCAATAGAACAATAGCGATTGCCAATCCGCTAAAAACAGTATTTTTATGCTGCTCTAACTGCATGGGTGCGGGGGGTTCTTCTTTTTTCTGTTTATTTGTTCCCTTTTTAAATTGCGGTGCGCTATCGGGAAGTTTCTCTAAATCGGGAATCTTCGTCATCCACTCATCTGGACGTTTGAGACGGGGAGCTTCGATAATATAAAGCAGACGCTTGGCCTGTTCGCGAATTTGATAGATAGGATGGGTAATAAGTTGCCTACAGATTTCACTAGCTTTTTCCCCCTCTCCTAACCCCTGATGGGCAGAAATTAACCAAATTTGGATCTCGCCCCCTGCTCGGGATCCTAAGGAAATTAAGGATAAAGCCGCATTTAATTGCTGGATACTAAGACGATATTGTCCACGCTCAAAGGCACTGATTCCAGCTTGATAAAGGTCTTGAAAAGAAGGATTTTCGGCCACGGAGTCAAGATCGAGATAAATAAAATTTTACATAAGTATAGCAACAGGTAAGAAGCAACAGGAAACTCTCGGCCATTGAGAATGAGAATCTCGGCAAAAATCCGGTACACTTTCTGCTAAACCTGTTCAAGCTGCACGAAATGAAAGAGAGGAACTCTCTGTTACTAATTATATTAGCGATCGCCACTATACTAATTAGTCTAGTTTTAGGGATTGTATTTGACAAAAAAGCAGCCTTATTAGGAATTTTGGCAGTTCCTGCCATGGTCGCTTCTTTTATCCATCCCCGTCTGGGATTATTAGCCCTAATCATCTATCTTCCCCTCAGTAGTACCGTCACTTTTGCCGTGGTGAGAGTTTTTCAGGTATTGGGCAACCTAGTTCGCTACGATCAATCCCATCTTCTCTACAAAATCGCCAAGGATGCCTTTTATTTCCCCGCTTTAGCGGCAATTTTAATTAAAACCAAAACTTTTAAGCAATTACGCCCCCAAATCAAGCCTTTTATCATCATAACTTTGATTTTACTTGCCAGCAGCCTGATAACTTTTCTTTTTGTCAATCTGCCCCAAGGATCAATTGCTGTGGGAATTGTGGGATTAAAAATCCTCCTAAGTTATATTCCCCTAGTTCTCTGTGGCTACTATCTAATCGAGCAAAAACGGGATTTATTCGTGGTTAATCGGCTTTTAATCGTGATTATCTTAGTCTGTTGTGTTTTAGCTCTAATTCAATACTTCTTACTCGTCCAAGGTATCTGTCCTGATAATGAATTCCTCAATCAACTGGAAGTTCTTGTCCCGAAATCCGACACCGAATTTTATCCGAATATTACCGAAAAAGCCACCTTGAAAGCTCAATGTTTTGTCGGCGGTTCATTGTTGTATAATCCCGATCGAGGCTTAATTCGTCTCCCCGGCACATTTTCCGATCCTTGGCAATGGGGTTGGTTTTTAGTATCTAGTAGCGTCATCAGTTACGCGGCCAGTTTTAGTGATCCGCAAAAAAGATGGCGCGTCGCTGGTTGGGTGGCCATGGTTTTAGTCTTGCTTGCGACTCTGGTTTCTGGACAAAGATTACCTTTTTTGCTAGTACCTTTGTTTTACTTGGTTCTTTTTATTGTTACTAGCAAAAGTAAACGAAAGTTACCATTAAAATTGGGAATCTTGGGACTGATTTCCCTGCTCGCGGTGACGTTAATTCCCTTTATTCAGGAAAGAGGGCTAAATTTTCTCGATCGCTGGCTCTATTCGTCTCCAATTGACTTTGTAGGCAATCAAATGCAGTGGATGTTCAATTATGTACAGCTTTTTGGTTTTGGTTTAGGCACAGCCAGCAGTGGCGCTCGTCATCTAGCGGGAGAAGAAGGGATAAGACTAATTGAAACCTACTACGCTAAACTCCTCTACGAAATCGGTATCGTCGGTTTTATCGCTTTTATGGCACTGGTGACAATTCTCTGTATTCTCACCTTTAAAGCCTATTTAAAAGTAAAAAATGCTGCTTTAAAGCATTGGGGTCTCTGTATCTGGATTTTTATACTTTTTATTAGCTATAACCCCTACTATTATCCTCTCTCCGTCGAGCCTGTTTCTGTTTACTATTGGTTATTCGCTGGAATATTGCTAAAACTGCCGGAAATCAGCGACAAATTGGAAGATGATGCGAGATTTTCCCAAAAAAATCAAGTGGAGAATTAAGAGGATTTTTATCGATAATTACATTATCTCTCGACTGATAGGAGTTAACCGCAATGACAGCAGAAACCGTTACCTATTCCCTGGAATCTGTCCTTAAGGAAATTAAAGATAGTATTAAAGGTGTTGATCGAAAGCTAGACACCTTCCAGAAAGATGTTGAGCAAAAGCTAGACAATCTCGAAAAAAGGTTTGAGCAAAAGCTAGACAATCTCGAAAAAAGTTTCGATCAAAAGCTAGATAATCTCGAAAAAAGGTTTGAGCAAAAGCTAGACAATCTCGAAAAAAGTTTCGATCAAAAGCTAGATAATCTCGAAAAAAGGTTTGAGCAAAAGCTAGAAACTTTACAGAAAAATGTCGAGCAAAAGCTAGAAACCCTACAGAAAAATGTCACCGATGTCAAGATAGGACTAGCAACTTTAACAGAGAAAGTCGATAGTATGGATAATCGACTGATCAAGGTGGAAGGAACCCAAAGTAACCAAATTTGGACATTAATAACTCTTTTGAGTGGTTCCTTGATTGCTGTGGGGTTCCGTGCTTTTTTTATGGGCAACAATCCCTAGTCGCTCGCTGTAGAGTAACGAGACTTTCTCGCTTGTACCACCCGATACCCTGCCCCCGGGAAAAACTTTTTCGGCAAGCCCCTGTTTTTTTATACACTTTATTTAAACAGTTTGAGTTATAAAATAACCGGCATGACTCAACCCACACTGCGCTCTAGTGTCTTAATTGTCGATGATTTGCCCAATAATGTGAGGCTATTGTCGATTATGCTCACCGAGAAGGGTTATCAGGTACGCAAAGCGATTAATGGACAGATGGCCCTGAATACAGTGCGATCGCTAATTCCCGACCTGATCCTCCTTGATATTAATATGCCCGATCTCAATGGTTATCAAGTTTGTGAACAGTTAAAAGCTGATGAAAAAACCAGAGAAATTCCCGTGATTTTTATTAGCGCTCTTGATGATGTCTTAGATAAAGTCAAAGCTTTTCAAGTGGGAGGTGTCGATTATATTTCTAAACCTTTCCAAGGGGAAGAAGTGATGGCCCGCATCGAAAATCAATTAACTATTTGCCGTCAAAAAAAACAACTACAAAACGAAATTCAAGAACGTCAAAAAACTGAGGAAACCTTAGAAATTTATCTTCATGCTGTCTCTCATGATCTCCGCAATCCCGTGATCGGGATGTCAATGATATTAAATAATTTAATTAAAAATTCTCAGGGAGAAACTAAAGAAGTATCCCGGAAGATTTTACAACAGATGGCCGACAGTTGCGATCGACAATTAACTTTAATTGATTCTCTCGTCGAAACCCGACAAAATGATCTTTGGGGAGTTTCCCTAGAACTAAAGCCTTTATCTCTCTACGAAATCGGTCAACAGATCAGTCAGGAATGGGAGTTAAGATTAAAGGAAAATCAAGCAACTTTAATTAATAATTTTTCCCCCGATTTACCCTTAGTTAATGCCGATGCTCACCATCTCTGGCGAGTTTTTGAGAATTTATTAGCCAATGCCCTTAAACACAATCCCCAAGGAATAATTATCACTTTATCCGCTAGACTAGAGGGCAATTATCTCTGGTGCAGCATTGCCGATAATGGGGTGGGAATTAGCGAAACCCAGAGAAAACAATTATTTGATCGCTATCAACGAGGCAACAATAATAATCAGATTAGTTTAGGACTAGGTTTATATCTATGTCGTCAAATTATCCATGCTCACGGAGGTGAAATTGGCATTATGAATAATGACGAAAAAGGTTCACAATTTTGGTTTACTTTACCCTACTAAGCTGTTGACTAAGTAGGTAGATGTTAAAAACTTTCAGACACCCCCCTTATCAAGGGGGGATTAAGGAAGTAGGTAGGCGTTAAAAATTATCAGATCCCCCCGCCTATCGGCACCCCCCTTATCAAGGGGGGCAGGGGGGATCGAACCTAAAATCCATTTTTAATTTAATTATAACCAGCTACTTATCTACACTACTCCTTAAGACTGTCTATGAGCAGGGAAGAGCCAGTTTAAGCATTTGTTTTTTTCCTGTGACCCCGGAAAGAAAGGGCTAAGATCTATTTAGATCAACTATCTTCACTTGCCATGGCCGCTAATGCCGACTATTCTGCCCATTCTAGCCTTAACTTGCAACAAGCTTGGCATACCTATCCGGTGGAAACCACCCTATCTATCCTCGGTAGTTCGGCTGTTAATGGCCTCAATAGGGAGCAAATCGCCCAAAGAATTAAATATTATGGCAAAAATGAACTAAAAGAACGTCCAGGGCGCAGTAATTGGCAAATTCTCCTAGATCAGTTTACCAATATTATGCTCCTCCTCTTAATTGCCGTGGCCATAATTTCCGGGGGACTGGATTTACTGGCATTACAGCGCGGTCATCTGGCTAAAATTGGTGTTCCCTTCAAAGATACGATCGCTATCTTAACAATTGTCATCCTCAATGGTATCCTCGGCTATCTGCAAGAAAGTCGCGCCGAAAAAGCTCTGGCCGCTTTAAAAAAACTCTCCTCTCCCCAAGTTAATGTTATCCGCGAGGGTCAACGCAGAGAAATAGACGCGGTTAATCTCGTCCCCGGGGACATCATGCTGATTGAAGCGGGAACCCAAATCAGTGCCGACGGCCAAATTATCGAAGCTTTTAACCTGCAAATTCGCGAATCGGCCTTGACAGGAGAGGCAAATAGTGTTAATAAATCCGCCTCCATTGACCCCTTAGACAGAGATACTCCCCTCGGCGATCGCTTAAATTTTGTCTTTACCGGAACAGAGGTACTGCAAGGCCGGGCCAAGGTCATCGTTACCAATACGGGGATGACAACGGAATTAGGCAAAATCGCTCAAATGTTAGCAACAGTCGGCAATGAACCCACTCCTCTCCAAAAAAGAATGACTCACTTGGGTAATGTCCTTGTTGCTGGTTCTCTCATTTTAGTTGCCCTGACTATTACCATCGGCCTGATCAATGCCGGTTGGTCGGCCCTAGAGGAATTAGTGGAAGTTTCCCTTAGTATGGCAGTAGCCGTCGTTCCCGAAGGATTACCCGCAGTTATCACCCTAACGCTCGCCCTAGGTACTCAACGCATGGTTAAACGTCAGGCCTTGATTCGTAAACTGCCGGCAGTAGAAACCCTCGGTTCCGTTAATGTGATCTGTTCCGACAAAACTGGGACGCTAACGGAAAATAAAATGATTGTACGCGAGATAGAGACAATTAATCGTAATTTTTCAGTTACTGGGGAAGGATATAGCCCAAAAGGACAATTTTTAGACTCCGAGCAACGGGCGATCGATCCCAAAACCGATCTAGAATTACATCATCTCTTAATTGCCAGTGTCCTCTGCAACGATGCCAGTTTATACCTCGATAATGGTCACGATAGCATTTTAGGCGATCCCACAGAAGGAGCCTTATTAGTTTTAGGGGCGAAAGCGGGCTTAAATTTATCCCTAACCAAGCAAGAGTTCCCTAGAATCGCTGAAATCCCCTTTTCTTCCCAAAGAAAGCGAATGTCGGTCATTTGTCAAGGAGTCAATCCCGTACTATTTACCAAAGGTTCCCCAGAATTAATCCTTGAACAATGTCTCTCCTATCAATCGGGATTAGAAAGTCTTCCTTTTGGGGATAGGGAAAAAGAAAAAGTCTTAGTCGCTAACAATGCTATGGCTAACAGGGGTTTACGAGTCTTAGGATTAGCCTACAAAAACCTGATTTATCCGTCAGAATCAACTGAAATCAGCGAAGATGAGCTAATTTGGTTAGGAATGGTCGGTATGATCGACGCAGCGCGACCGGAGGTACAAATCGCCGTGGCTAGGTGTCGAGAAGCGGGAATCCGTCCAATCATGATCACCGGCGATCATCAATTAACTGCTCTAGCGGTGGCTAAAAGTCTTGGTATTGCCCAAGCGGGAGCTTTAGTCATCTCAGGGCAAGAATTAGATAAATTATCACCAATTCAGCTAGAAAACCTTATTGACAAAACTAACATCTATGCCCGTGTCTCCCCCGAACATAAATTAACCATTGTCCGCGCCTTGCAAAAAAAGGGTAAATTTGTTGCTATGACTGGAGATGGGGTGAATGATGCTCCGGCCTTGAAACAAGCAGATATCGGCATTGCCATGGGAATCGCTGGAACCGATGTCACCAAAGAGGCTAGTGATATGATTCTCCTTGATGATAATTTTGCCACTATCGTCGCTGCCACGGAAGAAGGGCGAGTGGTTTATAACAATATTCGCAGTTTTATTAAATATATTCTCGGCAGTAATATCGGGGAAGTGATTACTATCGCCGCTTCGCCTCTTTTGGGTTTAGTTACTCCCCTAACTCCCCTACAAATTCTCTGGATGAATTTAGTTACCGATGGTTTACCTGCTTTAGCTTTGGCAGTGGAACCCGCTTCTTCTAATATTATGCGTCGCCCTCCTTTTAGTCCCCAAGAAAGTATTTTTGCTCGCGGTTTGGGAACTTATATCGTGAGAATTGGGATTATTTTTTCGATTATTAATATCACTCAAATGGTTATCGCTGTGCGCTTGGATCCGCTTTTTGGTAATACTGGTTCATGGAAAACTATGGTTTTTACTACTCTCTGTTTAGCTCAAATGGGTCATGCCATTTCTGTGCGATCGAGCGATCATCTTACCATAGAAATGAATCCTTTGACTAATCCCTATCTCTGGGTAGCAGTAACCCTGACGACAATTTTTCAACTGATGTTAATCTATGTTCCTGCTCTGCGAGATTTTTTCGGTACTCAATTTTTAACTAAAGAAGAATTATTAATCTGTTTGGGATTTAGTACCTTGTTATTCGTTTGGGTGGAGTTAGAAAAATTATTTACCCGTTGGTATCATCGGCGATAATCGGGGGGCTTTTTTCATTGTTCGGTAAACAGTGAACTGATACTAAATCCGTAAGGACATTGATGCGATTTTTGTCAATTGTTTTTGCTCTAGAACGAACTAATCAATAGAACTCTTGCCAGATAAGGATTTAGTCGATTTATGCCCCCCTATTGAACCATACCAAGTAACGAAGAACCCTAATTATTATCTCTATCAATTTAATTTCTATGAGTGAACATGAGCTAATATCTTTGATTTATAGCTCCATTTTACTATGTCTATAATTTAGTTTTTTACTTTAATTGATTATTCTAAATTATGATTTATCTCTTGGATTTCTTCTTTTATTTATCTGTTGACTCCTCTAGGTGGTGTTAATTCTTATTGCTCCTTATTGAGAATAGGTTTTGATGCCATTTTTGGTGCTTTACTGTTTCTCAAATGCCTTTTTTCGCTCCTTATGTTTATTTTTATGCTCACTTTGATTTTTTCTCTCCGTAATTTCTCTCTGTGACAGCTTAGGGTGCGGAATGTGGGTTATATAGAAAGGCATTTAGCGATTTTTGTCAATTTAGAGCGAACTAATCAATTAAGTCTCTTGCCAGATAAGGATTTAGTCGATTTATGCCCCCCTATCGAACCATAACAAGTAACGAAGAGCCACAATTACCGAAGAGCCATAAATATGTAATCGCACCAGGGAGATTTTTTAAAGTCTGAATTGTCCCACTAAGTTCTTGAGCAAGACCTAGGGTAACTTCACATTCAGCCAACCCCACATGACTGGGCAGTAAAAATAAGTTATCACGACCATCAATAGGAATACATTCCACAGCTTCAATTAATCTCGGTTGAGACTCAAAAGCAGGTGCTAAAGCTGTTTTAATATTAGAGCAAGTATTGTAAGTAGGTGGGTGGAATTAAATATAAGATGAACGTAGGTTGGGTTGAAGCATGAAACCCAACGCCCGATTATGTTACGCTACCGCTAACCCATCCTACAAATAATTGCGCCTCCCTACTTAGATTGCTTGTAGTCTTTCCTCCCTATCTTCACTTTCATTAGTCAAAGCCATACCAGTTAAGTTACATTGGGGATCGGTATCGACAATAATTACTCTTTTGCCCTTCTCAGCAAGCATCCAACCAAGGTTAAAAGTGGTTGTAGTTTTGCTCACTCCACCTTTATGATTAAAAAAAGCTATTTTTTGCACCATGGCATTAATTATATTTGAAGATTGTTACCCTTGGTCGTTATCATAACATCAGTGTGGAGATTTTGCCATGATTTCTAGGCTATAATCAGACTTTCGGATTCCTCGTCTTAATGCCTAGCAATTAAGGAAAAATTGCGCCATGGTTTCCACCCTAAAACCCCCAACTGGATATTTAAGCAATTTCATCGGGATTAATGCCCAATTCTCGCAGCTTTTGGGCTAATTTTTCCGCCCGTTGTTGTTCTCTTTCTTTGGCTAATCTTTCCCGTTCTTTGGCTAATCTTTCCTGTTGGGCCGACTCTTGAGGGGTGGGGACTAATTCACCCGATTCGGTGAAATAGCGCAATTTATTGGCAAAAATCCCTAAATATAATCCTAGTTGCTTACTCCATAAATAACCGTTTTCATTGGGGGTAATCGGTTGGTATTGTCCCTCGATTAAAGTGAATCCTTGCCATTCTAAGGTATTAGGATCAAACCAAAAATACTCAGGAGTCCGGAAAGTATGCTGATATAGTTCCTTTTTGGCTTTTCTGTCCACATTAGCGGTGGAATCGGAGAGAATTTCGATGATTACATTGGGATATTTACCCCCTTCTCCCCAGACGACCCAACTTTTCCTGGGACGTTTCTCTGTATCTAAAACCACGAAAAAATCTGGTCCACAAAAATCTCGCTGTTTCAGTTGTCTTTCGTTATAATAAATAGTCAAATTGCCCGAGGCATAGTAATCGTTTCTATCTTGCCAGAGCCAATCAAGACAAGATAATAATAAAATAATTTGTTGTAAATGCAGATCACTTTCCACGGGTGGTTCATCACTCCATAAATCGGTGGGAGGACAGACAATATCGGTAGCAATATCTAGGGTTGTCATCGTTTATAAACCCATTGAGTCAATTTGGGGTGATTCTAGCAACAAGGGACAATCAATACAATTATATTATAAGTCCGATCGTTTTGCTTGGGGTGCATCTCATTTTTGTAAATCTACTAATTTGGGATTTTTAAGGGGAAACTTTCTCCTAAAATTGGGCGTTACTTTCGGTTTTATCACTCAATCCAAGCTTTTGGGTAGGGTTGATTCATAGTAGGGTTGATTCATGAATCAACCCTACCCAAACCCCCCGTTGGGACCCAAACCCCGGAGCGCATTAGTTTTTCGGTGGGATGCTTACACGCGATTGTTCATATTTTTGTACTAATTTAAGAGTCACTGATAATTGCTAATTGTCGGTATTTCTGCAAATGTGAGATGCACTCCTTAATCTTCCGCTCGGTCCTAGGGAGATTTTTGTCAAGTCTGAACTCGAATTACTTAACAATTCGGTGAAGGTGAATCAACGAGAGCCGTTAATCTTTATTAAGGGGGATTTGCCTTCAATCCCCTTGGTTGAAGGACTTATAAAAACCAGAGGAAAGCAATTAAAATCACAGTGAGAGTGGCGGCAAAAATGAGAGCGTATTCAATTTTCTTATTGATAATACCAATAACCATGACCAGGGTAATTGCCAGAAGAAACACACCGATATAGACTAGATCTTGAGAACCTGAATTAACTAAATTATTATTTAAAGTCGTTGTGGGTGTGGGAGTTTGTAGAATTGTTGATGAGAGACTAATCGTGGAGGTAATGAACATAAATATTTATGACTACCATAGAACTAATTTTATACAGTAAACCGGACTGTCATCTTTGCGAAGGGTTGCTAGAGAAACTAGAAAAAATCCGTCAACCGGACTGGCAGTTAGAAATTAGGGACATTACCAGTCGAGAGGATTGGTTTAACGCTTATCAGTACGAAATCCCCGTCCTCTGTCAAAAACTGGCCACGGGGGAAAAAATCCTTCCTCGTCTTTCCCCCCGGGCAAATGCCGAACAATTGGCCCGTCTTTTAGCCAATAATTTAACCTAGGGGCTAATTACCCGGACTAGGACTAACGACTGGACTAGGAGAGGGAGAAGACTGGGCGACTGGTTGCGGTTTGGCTGCCGGTTGAGTTTGATACCATTTAAAGTGTTGGTAGGCCGTGCGCGATATTTGTTGAATCAGAGTCCTAGCGTTACTATCATTGTGGGGACGTTTGACCATCACTGCTCCTAGATAGCGTTTCCCGTTGGGCATATCAATAATCCCCGCATCCGCTAACATCGAGCCAATATCACCGGTTTTATGGGCAATATCGGCGGATTTCTCGATACCTTGGGGCAGCAGGGTGCGAGTGCGCGTTTCCTGCATAATATTTAATAGACGATCGCGGGAACGTAAACTGAGTAATTCCCCTTGATTAACTTTTCCTAAGATTGTCACCAAATCTCTCGGACTTGTGGTATTGGTTCCTTCCAAGTCTGGTAAAGGGTTATTAATTACCGTACTGGTCAAACCCCAAGCTTGAAAACGCTGATTAAGAGCCTTTTTGCCGCCCATGCGCTTAATTAACATATTAGTAGCGGTATTATCGCTAATTACGTTCATTTTAGTGGCGGTTTCTAGGGCAGTATAGGTTTTATTCACTCCTAGATACTCCATATCCCCAGACCCACTGGCCAGGACATCCTTAGTGGCCACAAGGGTTTCATCGAGACGAATTTTCCCCGCGTCCACATCCTCAAAAAAGGCCACCAGAATCGGGATTTTAATCGTACTAGCGGCAGCAAAAATAGTATCTCCTCGAAAATTAGCGTAAGCACCGTTATCAAGGTCAATAAATAAAGCTCCGGCCTGTAATTTCGGATATTTGACCGCTAAAGCCTGTAATTTCTGGTTAAGGCTGCTGAGATTTTCGTTTAAAACTAAGGTGGTCGGTTTTGGGGTGACGGGTTTGGGAGTCGGGGAATTAGTAGCGGTGGGTTTTGGGTGTAGGGGTAATTTGCTCGGATCCACCACCGTTAAAACCGTACCAGCGATCGCACCTAAACCGACACCAAGGATAGAGAAGCGAAGAACCTGAAGGAGAAAAGAAGCGATTAGGTTAGGTTTACGCTGTTTTTTTGCCCTTTTAACGGCTACAGGCTTTTTTTTGTTGTTTGAGTCCAGGGACCTAGGGGACCCAGGGCCAGATTGGACTTTAGTAGGACGACGAGTTACTTGACGAGTCACGGTTTTCCTCAAGGGTATCCAGATTTATTATCGATCGCTAGGAGAATTTTTTTTCTTGCCCTTGAGACTATCAAGACCGAGAAAAAGTTGCCCGATACTTTCAATATGACCGATAATACCCCGCAGCAGGGCTAATTCCTCCACCGTGGGCCGGGCCCGATGATAAAATTGCCGGAATTTCTCCATCCTAGCGGCGGCGGTGTGGGGGTAAAGATAGCCAATTTTGAGCAAAAAGCTCTCTAAGTGCTGATAATAGCCTTCTAGAGCTTCAAAAGTGGCATTAGGGAGCGTTTCTACCGGGGTTTCGAGCCTATTTTCCCTGGTCATTTGGTACAGTTCGTAGGAGCAAACCGCCACCGCTTGGGCGAGATTGAGGGAGGAATATTGAGGATTAGCGGGAATACCGACAAAACGCTGGGCGTGGTTCAGTTCGCTGTTACTTAAACCCCGGTCTTCTGGCCCGAAAATTAGGGCCGATTCTAGGTTAGGGGTGAGTAACCAGGGTAAGGCGGTCCGGGGTGTTTCAAGGGGAGTATTCAGGTGACGGGGTTTCGAGGTGGTGGCAATGATGCGATGACAACCCTGCAAAGCTTCCCCAAGGGTGGCTACCTGTGAACAGTTTTCTAGGACTTCAATCCCGTGTACTGCCATGCGTCGCGCTTCTTCTGCAAGGATATCACAGACGGGATTGACGATAATTAAGCGACTTAAGCCCATATTCCGCATAATTCTGGCAGTGGAACCCACATTTAAGGCTCCGGCTGGTTCAACTAAAATAATTCTCAGGCGATCGAGTGGGGAACTCTGATTATTTTCATCTACACTCATAGATAAGGCGCAGTTTTTGACTTTTTAATTTTAATCATGGCACGTCAGCCCTCGAAGTCCGATCTTCCCAGTAAAATTTGTCCCGTTTGCGGTTTATCCTTTACTTGGCGCAAAAAGTGGCAAAACTGTTGGCATGAGGTCAAATACTGTTCGGAACGCTGTCGTCGTCGCAAGTCCTCGGTGAATCAGTAAAAAGCCGAGAATTTTAACTATCAAATAGGCACTCTTGCAAAAGGCAATTTTTAGCTGAGGACTTAGATGGGTAATTAATTTTGCTGAGGTACTCTATTAGCTTTTAATTTTACGGTTAATTTAGTAAGCTGATACTTGGCTAAATTAACTTTTTCTTAAGAGAATCTCAATGCACATTGCCTGGTTAGGAAAAAAATCTCCTTTTTGCGGTAACGTTACCTATGGGCGAGAAGTGACTAATTCCCTGCTCGATCGAGATTATCAAGTCAGTTTTCTGCATTTTTCTTCCGAAAAACCCACCGTAAGCGATTGGCCTGACTTTTACGACGAAATCACCCTGCCACGTCTCTATAGTTCCCAAGTCTATACTATTCCCACCCTGAAATCGAGTCGGGTTCTACAGGATAAACTCAGGGAACTGAAACCCGATCTAGTTCATGCGTCCTTACCCCTGTCTCCCCTCGATTTTCTGCTACCAGAAATTTGTGAGTCTTTAGATTTGCCTCTGGTGGCGACTTTTCACCCGGCTTTTGATAGTAAAATTCGCAATATCATCTCCAGTACCCAATTATTAACCTACCAACTACACGCCCCTTTTTTAGCTAATTACGATAAAGTAATTATTTTTTCCACCTCTCAACGGGATTTTTTAGTTAAATTGGGAGTTCCCGAAGAAAAATTAGCAATTATTCCCAATGGGGTTGATATTAATAAGTATTGTCCAGGACTATCGAATATTAAAGCTCAATACAATGCCGATTGTTTATTTATTTATCTCGGTCGGATCATGCCGGAGAAAAATGTAGAATCTTTATTGAAAGCTTGGAAAAAAACCAATTTAGGGGGTAGATGCAAACTGCTCATTGTTGGCGATGGTCCGTTAACTCCTTCCCTCAAGCCTTTTTATGGAGAAGAAGATGGTATTATCTGGTTAGGTTTTATCGGCGATGAAAATAAACGAATTGAAATTTTGCGCGGGGTTGACGGCTTTATTTTACCCTCTTTAGTGGAGGGTTTATCGATTTCCCTCTTGGAAGCGATGGCCTGCGGTGTTGCTTGTCTGGCTACGGATGTGGGTGCCGATGGGGAAGTGTTAAAAGGTGCGGGAATAGTTCTAGATACTAAAGGACTAATTACCCAATTAAAAACTCTCTTGCCTGTATTACGAGATCATCCCGAATTAACCACAATTTTAGGTCAAAAAGCCCGTCAAAGAGTTTTAGACTCTTACACTCTTAGCAAAAATATTGATCGCTTACAGTTAGTTTATCAAGAAGTGTTAGCCCAAAAACAATCTTCTCTTAGCTACTTTCACTAAGGAATTTATATGACGATTGCCCGGACAATTTGCTTGGGATTTATTGCGGTAATTTTAGCGGGAACTTCCCTGTTGATGTTGCCTGTTTCTACCACTAGCGGCACTTGGAATGACCCAATTGTTGCCCTCTTTACCTCCACTTCTGCTGTCTGTGTCACGGGTTTAGCAGTGGTAGATACGGGTACTTATTTTTCTTTTTGGGGTCAATTATTTATTGCTTTATTAATTCAAGTGGGTGGACTGGGATATATGACCACTACCACTTTTTTAATGTTATTAATTGGGCGAAAATTTGACCTGAGACAGAAGTTAGCAATTCAAGAATCCTTTGATCGACCTTTCCTACAAGGTAGTCAAAGTTTAATGAAATCAGTGATTGCTACTACTTTAGTTTTTGAGTTAACAGCAACTTTTGTTATGTTAACTGTCTTCGCCCAAAAGTATGATTTTAGATATGCGGTATGGTTATCTTTATTTCATAGTATTAGTGCTTGGAATAATGCGGGTTTTGGCTTGTTTAAAGATAACTTAATTTCCTATCATTCTTCAATTATTATTAACTTATCTATCACAGGATTAATCATTTTTGGAGGTATCGGTTATCAGGTAATTATCGAGTTTTACACTTGGTTTATTTACCGCTTTCAATATAAACGAAAAGGCTTTGTTTTTTCGCTTAACTACAAAGTTGCTATCAGCACAACCATATTTTTATTAGTGATAGGAACATTAGCTTTTCTACTTACTGAACAGGGAAATGGTGACACTTTAGCTAATTTATCACTTAAAGATAAATTCCTGGCCGCTTGGTTCCAATCGGTAACATCGAGAACAGCAGGATTTAATACCATTGATATTGGTAAAATTTCCGTGGAAGGTTTATTAATTACCATGGCTTTGATGTTTATAGGAGCCAGTCCTAGTGGTACAGGGGGAGGTATTAAAACCACAACTTTTAGGATTTTATATAACTGTACCCGCTCGGTTTTACGGGGACATGAAGAAGTGACT
The DNA here is from genome assembly GCF_007095585.1 of Microcystis sp. M_OC_Ca_00000000_C217Col. Lineage (NCBI taxonomy): Bacteria > Bacillati > Cyanobacteriota > Cyanophyceae > Chroococcales > Microcystaceae > Microcystis > Microcystis sp. M_OC_Ca_00000000_C217Col. Next base: position 1,853 of record NZ_SFBV01000359.1, on the reverse strand, counting down.
CTCTATCAAAGACGCATTCCCATGCCGTTAATTTTAAAGTCAATGGCGGTGGTTTTTGGTTCGGTTATAGCGATTATTATTTCCACCCTAGCTATCTCATTTGTGGAGACAGATTTTAAAATGATTCAACTATTTTTTGAGGTAGTTTCTGCCTTTGGAACTGTCGGCTTATCTATGGGAATAACCGCCGCTTTATCACCGATTTCTAAGTTAATTATTGTTTTTATGATGTATCTGGGACGGGTAGGAGTTATACTTTTAATAGCGGCTATTATCGGCGATCCAAAACCAACAGTTATTAATTACCCCGAAGAAAACCTTTTAGTGGGATAATTAATATCAGTTATCAGTTATCAGTTATCAGTTTCTCCTGTCTCCTCACTCATTGACACTAGCATTTTAAATGCGTAACAGTTTAACTTCTTATGCAATCAATTAAATTTTTTAGTAGTATGCGTCCCCAAAATCGTCAATTTGCCGTCATCGGATTAGGCAGATTTGGGCGCGCCGTCTGTGAAACCCTACGCAAACAAGGTTATCAGGTGGTAGGGACAGATATTGACGAAGGATTAGTAGCGCAAGCGTTATCTGATCGGATAGTAGATAATGCGATCGAGCTTGATTCTACCAAACCTAACGCTCTGCGAGAAGCGGGAATTTTTGAAACCGATACGGTGATTGTCGCTATTGGTAAATACGTGGAAGAAAGTATCATTACTACTCTCAATTGTAAGGAAGCGGGGGTTAATTTTGTCGCCGCTAAAGCCTCCACAGAAATCCATGGAAAATTACTCAAAAAAGTTGGTGCAGATTTAGTAGTTTTTCCCGAATACGATGCTGGTTGTGAGTTAGCGCACCGTTTAACTAGACCATCAATTTTAGAACGATTTGATCTCGATCCCGAACATAGTATTGTCGAGTTAAAAGTCCCGGAAGCTTTTCACGGTAAAACCCTAGCAGAGTTAGAAATTCGTAATCGTTATGGGTTAAATATTGTCGCTGTCGGTAATGCGGAAAAATTCAAGATTAACCCCAATCCCCAAGAAAGATTACACAAGGATTTAGCAATGGTGGTGATTGGTTCTAACCGAGATATTCAGCGTTTACCGATTTGACACTCCCCGCTCTAAAGAGACGGGGATTCTTGGTTCACAGAGATTACTTGCTTAGACAGAATTGCTTCTGAAAAAGTAGAGGTATTCTCTCCCCAAGCGTTTATTGGATCGAGCCCAAAAGTTCCGACACGCCCTGCCGTACCCAACAAGCGTACGTTATTAATAGCGTACGCTATAATATTGGTATGGGAAAAAATCAGGCTCAAGAAAGAAGAAATCGTATCGAAAAAGGTCTTTGCCGTTTTTGCATTAGACCAAGACTTCTTAACAGCAATCAACTTTGCGAAGATCATTACATACAAAATGCGGTCAAGTGCGCTATCGGCAAATGCGATAAAGAAACCGTAGCGATTTTGAAATCCAAATTCCACGATCATCCTTACTGTCCTTACACAGGCGAAAAACTGGTTTTGGGAGTAAACACGCATATTGACCACATCGAATCTAAGAAGAATAGACCAGACCTTGCTAAAGAGTTGACGAATCTTGAGTGGGTGTCAGATAGAGCGAATCTAGCAAAAAATGGAATGAGTAAACAGGAGTTTATTCAATTCTGCTCGCTAGTCGCTTCTCTCAACCAATCCCCTTGATGCCCTACCGTACTTAGTCCCCTTTTAAGGATAATTAAAGTCAGTAAGAGAGTCGCCTCTCCTACTGCTCTACAAAACGGAACGTGACAATTTCTCGTCATTCCGCTCCTCAACTACACGGGGTTTGTCATTCCTACGTCATTACCAA
>NZ_SFBV01000358.1:0-27057 GCF_007095585.1 Microcystis sp. M_OC_Ca_00000000_C217Col | reverse complement strand
CTTTTTGTTGGGTTTCCTTTCCTTACGTCAACCCAACCTACAGTAATTGTTATGATTACTATAGTCCGTAGCTTGGGTTGAGCGAATCAACAGGTTAAAGAAAACCTCTCAATTCTAGGGGAGAGCGAAACCCAACACGGTCGCTTCCTTTTTTGCCATCTTGAGGAAATTTGACTAACTAATAGAGTTCAACCTATTAATTTTATCTTAACGGACAACAATTATAAATTTTTATTTTGATAATAAATCGGGTCAATTTTTATTTTTGGTGAGCACCCTATAGCTGACGACATAATTCTTTTATACTAAACTTTGAGGTTCGCAATAGGGGTTAATTCATCATTTATTTCAAAATGAGAATTGCTGCTGGAAAACACCAAGATTTTTCTAGAGGTCTAACGGCTATGCGCTTTATCCAGCGAGCCTTTTAGTCGCTCTGTCACCCCTTGAAGTGTAAAATATTTCCCCATCAAAACTCACCGTTCGCTCATTTCTCGAACCGAAAATTTGATAAGTTGTCTCAAATGCAGTTTAGCAAACCCATTGAGCGTTCTACTGGAATATTTATTAGTACAAAAAGACCATTTTGAGGTTAAGGAATTGATGAGGGTTTGAGCGAGCCAATTGGCGATCGCACTCTTGAACCTATTCTGCTCACCTTATTCGCTAAAAAGCATATAGGATAAAGGTAACAGTAATTTTAAAACCCTTCCCCTAAAAAATTAAGCGAACAATGAGTCAAAATAATTGCCAAAAAAATCTTTAAATTTGTTTCCCACTTGCATCAGCGATCGGTTATCAGATCTAAGTTTTCAGTTCACTGATGACTGTTGACTGATCACTGAAAAAAGCTGGCCAGATCGGGAAAAAACTCCGTTAGAATACGGAAAGCCGTTTACAAAACGATACAAACTCATGACCGTTGCTTACCCTCGTAAATTCAAGAAGACGATGAGCGCTCGCGACATCATGAAGCGTGTCATTAGCGATCGCGAAATTCATCTTGTCACCCTCAACCGTTACCGCTACAACGAACAACGTAGCTGTAAAGACCTGACCGAACTGATCGAAACCTTAGACGGACAACCAAAAGAACTGATCCAGGACCTTTCCCACCACGTCGCCGATGAGGCGCGTCATGCTTACTGGTTAACCGATTTATTGATCGAATTGGGGGCTGATGTGGGGAAACCGCCGGGGTTGTCCTATATCGACGAATTTGAACGTCTTCTCGATCAAGACCAATTCCAAGGCGAAGAACAAAGGGAAGATGGACTGATTGCAGCCCTAGCGGCAATTAACGTCACGGAAAAACGGGGATGCGAATACTTTGCCGCCCATATCTATGCCCTCAAGGAAGGGGAACAAACCCCAGAAAATCTGAAAATTCGGGAAACGATCGCCAAAATTTTTCCTGAAGAAGCGGGCCATGTGCGTTGGGGCAATCGTTGGTTAGCCAAAATTGCCCAAAAAAGCCCCGAACATCGGCAAAAAGTCGAAAAAGCGAAGGCCAAATACTCAGCGATCGAACAGGCCGCCTATGAATCGGGTATGGATATCACCCTGGGGGCAGAATTGCGCCGCGTCGGTCATTTAATGGAAATCGCCGCCACTATGCCGCTTTGGGAACGTCCTCAATATCTGATGGAACGTTTACCCCAATCCCTTCTCGACCCGAAATTACAATTATTCCGGGTAGAAGCGGCTCAAAAAGCCTGGAATCGTGATCCACAAATGTTTATGGAACGCTTTTTACCGATGTTTTTTAATGCGGACGGCAATATCGGCAAAAAAGAGAAAGTCAACTAATTTAACCTTGATTTTCAGGGGCAATCGTTCAGCGATCGCCGAAGAAATGTTCATCGAGGATCGAGAAAATCGGCTATTGTTTTAAATAGGGGTGAGTTCTCGGCTTTGGGGCCAGAGAAACACCACTTTTTTACTGTTTATTTTGGCTTTTCTCTTTTGGATTATGCGTCTTTTAGCTGCCTTTGATCGCTATCCCGATAGTGTATCTTTAACCCTAGAACCAGTAGCCACCGACTCGCAAAAATTTGATTTATATTTAACTTTACACCTACAAGCTCAAATTCAATCTCTCCTCGGCGGGGAAATTAAATGGGGACTGAAAGGAGGAAAATTAGATTTTGTTTTAGTTAATTGTCACCTAACACCAAATCCTCTTTCTAGTCAAGAGTTATACATAAATCGTATTAATAATTATCAATGGCGGTTATCGTTCAAAAGTGTTCAGTCAATATTTACAGGAGCGCTCGAAAGGATTAACCTAGGAACCGTCAGTGTCGAGGAAGAACCTTATCATCTAACTGTGCAATTTTCGCTGACAGCTGCCGATATCTGTATCACGGAAACATCGGGATTATGGAAACACGATCTAAGTCCCAATAAACATAGTATTTTAGAGCGAAAGTTAGCATTTTTCCTGATGGAAAATCAATTTGATGCTTTTTTGAGTCGTATTTCTTTGGGTTCATCGCAGGTGGAATTAGATAATGTTCTAGTGGAACCGAAACCAGCAGCATCAGAAAATTTAGAGAAATTGCAGACACAAATCGAGGGAATTTATGCTGCTGTTAGTGATGATTTTCTGGAATTAGCCCAATTAGCTGAACTTAATCCCCTAACGGATTTTACTGGGGCAAATCTCCTAGCAGCGGAATTAAGTGGTATATCTTTAGGCATGGCCAATCTCTATCAAGCAAATCTGCGGGGGGCAAATTTAACCGATGCTGATTTAAGTGAAATTAACGGCAGTCATGCTAGTTTTAAGGGAGCAGATTTAAGCGGAGCCTTATTAGCTAATGCCGATTTAAGTTATGCTGATTTTTACCGTTCTAGTTTGGCTTTAGCTAATTTAATTGGCTCCAATTTAGCAGGAGCTAATTTGGTTGAAGTCAACATCACTCAAGCGAATTTGAGTGGGGCAAAAGTGCAGGGGGCAAAGTTTGCCGATAACGTGGGGATGACCGAGGAATTGCGGGAAAATTTACGCTTGCGCGGAGCTTTCTGCGATTAATCAACTATTCAGCCTCTAAATGACACCAAATACCCTCACCCCTCCCCGAAAATGAAGATTAGAGATTTTCCTCGGTATCTATGCCTAATTCCCGCAGTTTAGCTGCTAATTTCGCCGCTTTTTGCTTTTCTTGCTGTACTTGGTTTTCTGCCTCTACAGCCCGATTTTCTGCCTCTAAAACCCGGTTTTCTGCCTCTAAAACCTGATTTTCTGCCTGTTGTGCCGCTTCTGCGGGAGTGGGTACTAATTCCCCTTCGGGGGTAAAATAGCGCAATTTATTGGCGGATAAACCCAAATATAAGCCTAATTGTTGACTCCAGAGCCATCCCTGGGGATTGGGGGCAATCGGTTGATATTGACCGCTAATTAGGGTAAATCCTTGAAATTCTCGGCTTTCTGGGTCAAACCAAAAATAATCGGGAGTGCGAAATATATCTTGATAAATTTGTTTTTTCTCCTCTCGGTCAACTTTGGCGGTACTATCGGAGAGAATTTCGATAATTAAATTGGGATATTTGCCCTCTTCTCGCCAAACTACCCAACTTCTGCGGTTAGGATTGGGATTTGTCCCCAAAACGACGAAAAAATCAGGACCACGAAAGAATTCTGACTTTTTCTGGTTGGGACTGTAATAGATAGTTAAATTGCCAGTGGCAAAATAATCTTCTCGCTCGCGCCACCACCATTCTAAACACTGAATTAATAAAATAATTTGTTGTAGATGTAAGTTACTTTCCAAGGGTGGTTCATCACTCCAAAATTCGCCTTCTGGGAAGATTATCTCAGGGTTGACATGAGACTCGACTAGGGGTAAGCTTTGAGCGATAGTCATGGTTTATCCAACAGAGATAGGTCGATAACTTATTATAAATGATTGAAGGGATTTTTTGAGCAATTGTAGCAATAGCAATTGAGGTAGAATATTCCTGTGGGTAAATCGCCATTTTCTCCTTAAACAATACCGGAACGCAGGGCAATTACGGCCGCTTGTACTCGGTCGTCCACGGCCAATTTATTCATAATTCCCCGCACATGGGTTTTAATCGTATTGGTGCTTAAATAGAGCTTTTCGGCGATTTCAGCATTACTTTTGCCCTCGACAATTAACTTTAAAACCTCCATTTCTCGCTCCGATAAAAGTGCTAGATTGGGATTAGGTTGCACTGCCGGTGCTTTGAGATTATCCATGACTAAACGGGCAATTTGAGGGTCTAAATAGGTGGCCCCATCCTTAGCTGCTTCAATAGCGGACAAAAGGCGATCGAGACTGGCTCCCTTGATACAATAGGCATCAGCACCACTAGCCAGAGCTGCGATCACTTCCTGTTGGAGAGTGTGGGAAGTGAGCATGACCACATGAACATTAGCTAAACCCTCCTTAATCTGTTTAGTTGCCGCAATGCCATCAAGACGGGGTAAACCGATGTCCATGACCACTAAATCTGGCCGTAGGGATAGGGCTAATTGTACCCCCGCCAGACCATCACTCGCTTGACCGACAATCTCAAAATCTGGTTGTTCACCGAGCGCTTGTTCTAAACCTAACTGCATTAAAGGATCGTCTTCAACAATTAAAATCCGCATGATCTTTGATTCCTAAAAGGAAAATGTACGGTTTTCACCCATCTGCATGAAGCAGAACTACTCCTAGTTTAGGCAATCTGGAGAGAGATTAACAGTGATCAGCGATCAGTGACCAGCGATCAGTGACCAGCGATCAGTGACCAGTGATCAGTGACCAGTGACCAGTGACCAGTGAAAGATACTAAATTTATTGAAAATTGAAAACTTAAACCTAATAAGTACCTAAGCAAAATTAATTACACATTTCGATAAAGCTTTTGCCTCTTGCCTATTGCCTCTTGCCTGTCTTCACTAGGAAATTTATTTTGCATGACTACTTAACTTAAACCTAATAACTTAAAACTTAAAACTTAAAACTTAAAACTTAAACCTGATAACTGATAACTGATAACTGATAACTGATAACTGATAACTGATAACTGATAACTGATAACTGATAACTGATAACTGAAAATGCTACGGATTTCATCAGATCGCTCTAAAATTGTGCTTGTTGCCCTGGTTTATCTGGGTGTTGGTTGGCTAGGCTATCTCTGCTTAAATTTAGGGTCGCGACCTGCCCCAATTTGGATGAGTGCTGGTATTGGCTTAACTGCTGTTTTTTTAGGGGGAAAAAGGCTAGTTTTAGGCGTTTTTATCGGGGATTTGCTTCTTACCTTCCTTTTAGGGGCCAGTGGGCCTATAGCTCTATTTTCGGCACTCGGCAGCAGTTTATCGGCCCTGTTAGGGGCGCAATTCCTGCATTATCTGAGATTTTCCGCCACTTTACAGCGTATTCGCGATATCCTTTTACTGGTATTTTTGGCGGCCTTATTGGCCTCGGCAGTCAATGCCACCATCGATACTTTTGCCCGTAGTTGGCTAAATACTTGGGATTGGCGGCAATTTGGACAGTCTTGGGGCATTATCTGGCTCGGAGATAGTACGGGGATCTTAATGACCACGCCGCTGCTGTTGCGTTTTTGCTTCCAGCGTCACTCCCTGCGGGAAGCACGGCAACCCCAACGCCTTGGCGAGGCCTTACTTTGTCTGAGTTTGCTAACGGTGGTGACTTCCGTGGTTTTTGGTGGTCAACAGAATTTTCTTAACCCCGATTGGAGTATGGTGCAGTACCTCGAATATCTCCCTTTTCCCTTTGTGGTTTGGGCTGCTATGCGTTTTCAGACCTGGGGAGCGGTAATAGCCAATTTTTTAGTATCTATTTTAGCTTTGATGGGATTGGTCGGAGGAGTCAGCCCTTTTATCCTACAGGCCCCTGATTATACCAGAGGTGTCCTGATCTTACAAATCTTTTTAGTCATTGTCATGTCAACTTCTCTGTTTTTATCGGCGGCGATTACCGAAAGACAACAGATCGATCGAGCTTTAAATGAAACTTTAGAACGAGAACATTTGCTAACACAAGTGGCTTTAAAAGTCCATCAATCTTTAGATATAGATCAGGTTTTAAATACCATTGTTGAGGAAATCAGAAATTTTCTCGATGCCGATCAAGTCTATATCGGTCACTGTCAAGAGGGGGGTTGGGCCAAGGTAATCGCCGAGTCCCGTCGTCCCCAGATTCCCCCGCTCATGGGTTGGTTTCCCGAACCAGAATTACTGGAAGAATTAGGACAATTATTTTCTTTAGATAAGTTAATTATTGCTGATAATACCGCTAAGGTGCAAACGCTGCCCACTCTCAAGGGTTATTACGAATACCTGCAAGTTAAATCCTCTTTAGTTTTACCTCTAACGGTTAATAATCAACATTTAGGCGCTTTAGTAGTCCATCAATATTCCCATCCCCGTCATTGGCAAAAAAGCGAGGTCAAATTATTAGAACAGTTAGCCACCCAAGTTTGTATCGCTATCGGCCAAGCGCAGCTATATCAGAGGGTGCAAAGATTGAATAATAATTTAGAACGGGAAGTAGAAACAAGAACCCTAGAACTGCGGGAAAAAGTCTGGGAAATTCAGCGTTTATACGAAATGAAAACGGTTTTTTTACAGGCAGTATCCCACGATCTTCGCACCTCGATTATGGGATTAGTGATGTTATTAAAAAATTTCCAGTGTCGGCAAACAGAAAAAGTAACTATCTCGCGAGCAATGCTCGATCAGGTGGTGCGTAGTTGTGATAGACAATTAACTTTAATTAATGCTTTATCAGAAAATCATTTTGCTGAAGAACGGCCTTTAATCTTGCATCGTCAACCTCTATCTCTAAAAAAACAGGTGGAAATTTGGCTGAAAGATTGGCAAAAAGATTTTGATTTATATCAAGCTACGTTTATTAATCTTCTCCCCGATAACTTACCCGCTATTGATGCCGATCCTTGTCAGCTAAGAAGTGTTTTTGAACAATTATTAAATAATGCCTTAAAACATAATCCTTCACCGATTCAATTAGCTTTAGATGCTCGTGTTGACCAAGACATGATCTACTGCACTTTAAGCGATAATGGCATTGGCATGGATGAGGAACAATGTCAACATCTTTTCCATTTATATGTAAGAAATCTTCATAATCAACACCTAACGGGAATCGGTTTAGGTTCCTACCAATGTCGGCAAATAATCGAGGCTCACTCTGGGAGAATTGGTGTAAAAAGTACCCCACAGGTTGGCTCACAGTTTTGGTTTACCTTACCCCTTGCCCATCAAAATTCTAGATTAATTAAGCCGGAGTTAGTCAACAGTAATCAGTGATTTTTTAACAGGATCAAGATAATTATGTTTACTCGTCAATCTGGGGTTAGATTTGCTTTAGGTTTATTGATTATTTTCAATATTTTCTATTTTGTCCATCTCGCCTACTATAGCTATGTTTGGCACGATGAATCTTTGGTCTTACTGCATCTTTCTGGTAACAGACCCGAACAGTTAATTAACTATCTGTTCGATGGACAAATTAAATCTACAGAACAACTCTGGCAATTTCAAGGGGTTAATTCCGTGAAAGGTTTTCCTGATACCTTAGCCTCTCTTTATACTAGCTCGAATTACGATCTACCTCTCTATTACAGTTTCCTCTGGTTTTTGGCAAGATTATTGGGCAATTCTGATTTAGTCTTAAGAGGATTTTCGGTAATTATTTGGTTTGGTATTTTAGGGAGTTTTTACCATTTAGCTTTGACTTTATTTAAAAATAAAAACGCCGCTTTAATTGCCGCTACACTTATCTTCTTTTCCCCGCGTTTTACTGGTTATGCTCTGGGAATTTGGGAATACGGACTATATGTTTTATTTTCGATACTTTCTAGCTGGTTATTTCTCAAAGCTATTGATTCCTCGCAACCGAAAAAAGATTGGTTTTTCTATAGTTTATCCCTAATCGCTGGTTTATATACCCATGTTTTCTTTATCTTTGTTCTAGTAGTTCATAGCCTATATTTTCTGTTGCAGCTGAATTCTTTTAACTCTTTAACCAAAAAATACTATAGCATCAGCTTACTTGCTTCCCTAGGTATTTATTCAATTTGGTTAACCCGGATTTTTACCAGTCGATTTACTGTCTTTGGATGGTCAAAAGGCAGTTTACCCCTAGAGATCCTTTGGCAAAGATGGGTAAGAATGATCGCTCGTTTATTTTATAATTTTAGTTTAACCAATTCCACCATCACCCCTATTATTGAATACTGCCTAATTATCCTCGTCATCATCTCCTTTATTTATCTGGGCAAAAAAGCCGATAAAAAAGTTTTTACCCTGATTATTCTCCTGACAATTATCCCCTTTTTCTCTCTTTTAGCATGGGATCTAATCAGAGGATTTCGCTACACAGCTGTGGGCAGATTTTACTTACCAAGTTTTCTCGGTATGCTGCTGGCAGTTACCTTTTTACTAAGCAACGGATTACAGCAGCGCCAAGGCTGGGCAAAAATTCTCTTAATATTATTGCTAGTTTTCGGATTAATTGCCAAAATTCCCTATCCACCGCCAGCAACTAGATATGTGGGCTATGGTAGCAATATTCCCAACGCTTATACAATGATTAATCGCAGTCAAAAACCTCTAATTATTTCAGAACATTGGTTAGATACCTTGCCCCTTATTCATACCACTGATGCTAAGACAAAGTATTTATTTATTCAGTCGGATCTTAGAGTTTCCATCCCCTCCTTAAAAAATCAATTTACTGATATTTATCTCCTCAATCCTTCCCCCAGTCTCAGACAATATTTAGATAACCAGTCTGTACAATTATCTCCTACGGAAAATCAAGCCTTTTGGCGAATTGATTAAAAAGCCATTAACCGCTCTTGCCAAAACAGACCACAACCTGATAAACTGAATAAACCAAGACTTCAGGGAATAGAATTGGGCAGTTCACCCCTAAGAGGGATTGACTTTTACAGAGTTTTATGCTTGCTCAACTGGAGAGTCCCCGAAATCTGGTGATGAAGAGTTTTAGCCTCTTGGCTACCGGACTGACTAAGCAGACCTAACAAATTCAACTGTATGATACCGAGTCAAGACATCGGCGAGGCAGTAGATTCAGTCAGAAAAACTGACGCACAAGACTTCTCTAATTTAATGCCTAGACCTGGCTGGCAACAAGTGGCGGGTTTAGGTAGAGACTGTTTTTGGTATTGAACCCCGATTCTTTTCGTTCTTTACCGGTTTTAGTGATTGCCAATAGGGATTTTAAGCCCGTAATTGGTTGAAAATTTCTATTTATTCGCAAAAATTCCCAGTCGCTCCCTGTACTAATCCTAGAGATCGACTTCATGATCAGTAATTTTCCCCAACCAATTCTCTGGAAATCACCTTCCAGAACAATTTAGTTATTTTATGAGTAGCAATGCCTTAACCAATCGTGAACATCTAATCGAACTGTATAATCGAGGTGAACGCAACTTTGCGGAAGTCAGACTTAGCGGAGTTAATTTAAAGAGACAGTGTTTAAACCAGATTAACCTCAGTCATAGTTACTTAAAACGAGCCAATTTAGCCGAAGCTAGTTTAATTAACGCTAATTTCAAGGACGCTTCCCTCGAAGAAGTTAATTTAAGCAAAGCTTGTCTTATCGATGCTAACCTGACTAAAGCCGACCTTTCCGGGGCAAATTTGCACCAAAGTCAACTAAGCGGCGCAATTTTGAGTAATACTGTTCTGAAAAAGGCTGATTTAAGTTCTGCCTGTTTAATTCACAGTAGCTTACTTTTTGCTCAACTGTTCAAAGCGAATCTCGAAGCCGCTAATCTCACCTCAGCCACTTTAACCCATGCCATGGCGGGGAAAGCTAACCTAAAACGGGCTATTCTCACTCGTGCTATTCTTAGCTCTGCCAATCTTAGCTATGCTAACTTAAAAGAGGCTAACCTAATTCGAGCCTATCTCTATCAAGCTAATCTGGAAAACTGCCATCTTCAATACGCCGACCTCAGCTATGCCGATTTGCGCGGGGCGGATTTACGGGGGGCGGATTTACGTTATGCTAACCTCGAAGGTGCTAATCTGACGGGAGCTAACCTCAATTGTAGCGATTTTGAGGGAGCTAACTTAACTGGAGCCGATTTAAGTAAAACTGACGCTAATAAAGCCAATTTTCGCCAGGCTAACCTAACCGGTTGTAATCTGCTCGGTGCTAATTTAGCCTCCGCTAACCTTTCTGGTGCTAATCTACACCAAGCGGGATTACTCTTGAGTTATTTAGTGGGAAGCAATCTTAAACGAGCTAATCTCAAACAAGCTAACTTAATTGGGGCGATTTTAACCGAAAATAATCTTCTTTCTGCTTCCCTCGAAGAAACTATTCTTCCTAACGGTAGTCGCGGTAATCTCCTTTCCTAATATTCCTAGAAAAACCTGGTTGTAGAGACTTTTCTGCCGAGGTTTCTATAACCGTGGGGAGTGGGGAGACCACTTCGTGCGCGTTGCGGGGGGAAGATGGGAGAATAACTAGGGTCTGCTGAAAAAGTTTTTGCCGCAAACCCTATGATAGTTTCCTAAAAAAATACCTAACCAAATTTTTGGCTAGGTATCCATCAATTTACTTCCTTTGTCGAAAATGTTGCTAGATAATTTAACCAACACCAATTAATGAACCCCGGAATATAACATCGTCGCTACCCTTGGATATATCGGCTAATTGACTGATATTTTCTAACTCAATTGCAGGAACAGTTCGTTTAATTAAACCAGTTAAAACTTTACCCGGACCCACTTCGATCGCTTTTTCCGCACCCACATCTGGCAATTTTAACATAATTTCTCGCCAGCGAACCGAGCTAGTCATCTGCCAGATCAGATATTTTTTTAATTCTTCCCCGTCCTGGGTAGGATTGCTCGGATCGACATTAGAAATCACAGGAACTTTTGCAGCCCGAAAATTAACTAATTCTAAAATTTGCTGAAATTGAATGGCAGCATTTTCCATCAAGGGAGAGTGAAAAGCGCCGGATACTTTTAACTGCATAACCCGCTTAACTTTCACTTGACCTAATACCAAATCCACCGCTTCAGGAGTCCCAGAAATTACCACTTGTTCAGCACTATTATCATTAGCAATAACTACATTTTCCGTCTGATTAATCACTGTCTCTAGACTGGTGCGATCAAATTTCATTAAGGCGGCCATTTTACCACCTTCGGCCGCATCCATCAAACGGGAACGGTTTTGAACTAGATTTAATCCTGTCTCAAAATTAAACACCCTGGCCGCATACAAAGCGGAATATTCACCGAGACTATGACCAGCGACTAGATCGGGAAAATGACCTTTTTCTTGCAACAAATCCGCTAAAATACTCTCCACCACAAATAAACAAGGTTGAGTATAAAGAGTACGAGATAGGGTTTCTTCATCCCCTTGACATTTTTCCAGGACTGACCAACCGAGGATTTTTGATGCTATTTTTAATCTCTCTTGGCCAAGCGCACTTTCCGCTAAATCTCCAATCATTCCTAACGCTTGCGATCCTTGTCCCGGGAATATCCACGCTGTTTTCATAAGTTCTTAAAATAGATAGATAGATGTGTTTGGGTCAGTTATCAGTTATCAGTTATCAGTTATCAGTTATCAGTTATCAGTTATCAGTTATCAGATGTGAGTTTTTAGTTTACTGTTTACTGTTTACTGTTCACTGGTTACTGGTTACTGTTTACTGATCACTGAATTAATCTCCCCAACGGAAGATAATCCCACCCCAAGTTAAACCGGCACCAAAGCCAGAAGAAGCAATAATATCACCTTTTTTGACCTTACCACTCCTGACAGCTTCATCGAGGGCTAGAGGAATCGAGGCAGCGGAAGTGTTGCCATACTCGCTGAGATTGCTGATCACTTTTTCGGGAGGCAGTTTCAGGCGCTCGCTCACCGCGTCTATAATTCTTTGATTAGCTTGGTGCAGAACTAACCAATCGATGTCACTGGTGGTTAAATTAGCCCGATAGAGAGCTTTTTCGATGACCTCTGGCACTTTCGCCACGGCAAAACGATAGACTTCCCGTCCGTTCATCGTTAGAGGCTTATAGGTCCCTTTTTGAACCCTTACCCCCTCTTTAAGGGGCAATTCTTCCCCCTGATAGGCGAGATTGAGAGAACCATTCTGGCTGCCGTCGCTATGGAGTTCAAAACCGAGAATGTTATCTTTTGTATCATTTGCTTGACAAAGAACCGCCCCTGCCCCATCACCAAAGAGGACACAGGTAGCGCGATCGTTCCAATCCACCCAACGGGAGAGAACATCGGCCCCGATAACCAAGACATTGCGGTAAGTACCAGTACGGATAAACTGGGTGGCGGTGACTAATGCCACCAGAAAACCCGAACAGGCGGCGGTGAGATCAAAAGCGATCGCCCGATTGGCCCCGATCTGACTTTGAACTTGGGCGGCACTACCGAACAGATCATCGGGGGTAGAAGTAGCCAAGAGAATCAGATCGATGTCCCTAGGCGACACCTGAGCCATTTCTAGAGCCTTAATCGCCGCTTGGGCTGCTAATTGGCTCAAAGACACCGATTGATCCGCTAAATGGCGTTGACCGATGCCGGTACGACTTTTAATCCATTCATCGGAAGTCTCGACAATTTGGCTGAGTTCTTCATTACTAAGAAATTGCCCTGGTGTGGCCGATCCACAACCAGTAATGACGACTGCTGCCCCGAATCCGTTCAAAATATTCCCCCTTTTTCAGTTATCAGTTATCAGTTATCAGTTATCAGTTATCAGTGGGAAGTGGGTCAGTTATCAGTGGGAAGTGGGTCAGTTATCAGTGGGAAGTGGGTCAGTTATCAGTGGGAAGAATAAATAAAAATAGTCTCCTGTCTCGGAGTCTCCCGACCGCTTCAAGATGGTTCACAGCTTAATCTTCACTGTTCACCGACAACTTTTTTAATTGATGATGGTGGTCATTGTAGGCTTGAATGCGCTCAGAAACGCGATTATCGACGGCATTTTTCGCCTGTCGGATGGCGTTAAAAATCGAAGGCGCTTGGGAACTGCCGTGACTGATCACACAGACCCCATCGACTCCAAATAACAGCGCACCGCCGTGTTCCGCGTGATCCATGCGTTGTTTAATCTGTTTAAGATTGGGTTTAATTAAAGCCGTCCCGACTTTACCCTGTATCCCCCTAGGTAATTCCTCTTTGAGAATTTGTAGGATAACTCCTCCCACCGCTTCGGCAAATTTTAACAGGACATTACCGACAAAACCATCGCAGACAATCACATCAAATTGTCCCGATAGCACATCCCGGCCCTCAGCATTGCCGATAAAGGGAATTTGCTGGTTATTTTCCAATAATTCGTAGGTTTTTAGGGCGAGATCGTTACCTTTGCTAGGTTCTTCACCGATATTGAGTAAACCGACTTTCGGATCTTCAACCCCCATAACGTATTTACTGTAAATTGTTCCCATTAGGGCAAACTGCTCTAAATATTTGGGTTTACAGTCCACATTCGCCCCGACATCGAGGATAATCACCGATTTACCCGCCAACATCGTCGGCAGCACTGCACCGATCGCCGGGCGATCGATTCCTTTTAAACGACCTAAACGCAGTAACGCCGCCGCCATGGCTGCCCCGGAGTGACCGGCGGCCACCACCGCATCGGCGCGATTTTGTTTGACTAAATCCATGGCCACATTAATCGAGGCCGCTGGTTTGCGACGGATAGCGGTGATCGGCTCTTCGTCCATGGCCACCACTTCCTCCGCGTGGACGATCGTGAGATTCTTGGGACGGGGATGATGCTGGAAATAAGCCTCAATCCGTTCAGAATCGCCGACTAATAATACTTCTACATCTAATTCTTCGGAAGCTCGCATCGATCCCGCGATAATCTCGTTGGGAGCGTAGTCACCTCCCATCGCATCTACCGCGATTCTTGCCCGATTTAATGCCGTTTCTGCCATTGAGTCAGTGGGATAGAAATCTTTAATAAGTTGAGCGGCAGCTCTTGACAAAAGCTGGCCGATCGAGGATTAGTGTTTTCTGATCGAGCAATTGTTAAAAATTACCAATCATTTCTATACAATAAGGCATCATTGCGATTAAGGAAAAGATGTTCTCAGTTTTTAATTTGGCAGTTTTCGGCTTTCTCTTGGGTTGGCTGGGGGGGCAATCCCAACCGATCGCCAATATTCCCCTAATTTCTTGGCAAAATCAGCCTATTTTTGACCTTCCCACCGCTCCCGATCCCCGGGTGGCGGCGATCGTGGCCGATTATCTGCAAGAGTTGACGAAAAAAGGTTTAAACTCTAGTCAACAACGGGTGTTAATTGAGACGGAATGGGCTTATTTAGCTGATCATCAGGGTAATCTGCCCGCTTCGGGGGCTTCTTTAACTAAAATCGCCACTACTCTCGCCGCCGTGGAAACCTGGCCCCTCGATCATCGTTTTGCTACTCGTTTTTACAGCACGGGAGAGGTAAAAAACGGGGTGTTAGAGGGAGATTTAATTATTGAAGGGGAAGGGGATCCGCTTTTTGTCTGGGAAGAAGCGATCGCAGTGGGCAATGGCCTCGATCAATTAGGCATCCGTCAGGTCAAAGGCGATCTGATCATTACCGGTCAATTCGCCATGAATTTTCAAACCGATCCCCTCAAAGCGGGAGAATTGCTGAAAATTGGGCTTAATCAATCGAAATGGTCAAAAGAAACCCAAAAAGCTTTTCAGAGCCTTCCTAGCGGCACAAAAGCCCCACAGGTGAAGATTTTGGGCATGGTTCGAGCCAGTCAAATTCGCCCCGAAAATGCCCGATTATTGTTGCGTCATCAGTCCTTGACTTTAACGGAACTGTTGCGTCAGATGAATATTTATAGTAATAACGTCATGTCAGAAATGTTAGCCGAACTGCTCGGTGGTCCGGCGGCAGTGGACGCAATTAATACTAAAATTACTGGGGTAGGAGCGGAGGAAATTCAATTAATTAATGGTTCGGGATTGGGGGTAGAAAATCGCTTGTCTCCCCGGGCAGTTATTGAGATTCTTCAAGCATTGGATCGCAAATTAGCCAATCAACCGATCAAAGTCGCCGATTTATTTCCGGTGGGGGGACGCGACACCAAAGGAACTATGCAGTGGCGGGCCATTCCTAAAGGAGTGATGATTAAAACTGGAACTTTAGCCCAAGTTAGTGCCTTAGCTGGAGAAATTCCCACCCAAGAAAGGGGTAAAGTTTGGTTTGTGATTATGAATGCTGGTAGTAGCAATATCGAGGGATTCAGAAATCAGCAGGATCGGGTGTTACAAGCTTTAGATCAACACTGGCAAATTCTCCCAGAAGCGACTAAAGGATCGATTCCTGCAAGGGCCTTTCTAGGTGATCCCAGTCGAATAAGTCAAGGTTTCTAAGGGATTGATATCAACTTGACAATCAAATTTAGTTGGGTGGTGAGGAAATTTAGGAAGGTTTTATATTCGCTTTTGTCGATAAACTGACTACTTTTCTGCCATTTTCTCCTTGTCTTTGCTGCCAATCGGTAAACATCGCATCTCAATCATAGTGACAAAATTTTGCCAGTTTTTCCTGAAATTGATTAAAGGATGTGTGGTTAAACGAGGTGCATCTCACATTTGCAGAAATACCGACAATCAGCAATTATCAGTCACTCTGTGTGATAATTTTGGCTTATGGAATCCTGAAGTGCTTATTGGGCAAAACTTTTAGGACTATTTTGCGGAATAAACTATCAGTATAGACCTAGTTTCCACACAGAAACCAGAAGAGCCAAATAATTACAAATGTATCAGCAGCTGCGTGTAAGCATCCCACCAAAAAACTAATGCGCTCCGGGGTTTGGGGGCGGCGCCACGCCCCCAACGGGGGGTTTGGGGGGTAGAACCCCCCAAAGGCTTGGATTGAGTGGTAAAATCGGAAGTGATCACCAATTTTAGAAGATAGTTTCCCTTTAAAAATCCCAACTCAGTAGATTTACAAAAATGAGATGTACCCGGTTAAACGCATCCAGAAATTTTTAGGGATAAAAACACATTTGCGGTAAACCAAGGGATTCTTCCCAACCCATCATGAGATTGAGACATTGTACCGCTTGTCCCGATTGTCCCTTAACTAAATTATCGATCGCTGACATCACTATCACTCGATCGGTTCTCGGATCCACTTCAATACCGAGATAACATAAATTAGTACCACAGGCCCATTTAGTTTGTGGATAGACTCCCCCCGGTAAGATTTTGACAAAGGGAGAAGTGCGATAAAAAGCATTGTAGATAGTGATTAAATCATCCCGCACCAGATTGGGATCCCGCAAAGTTGCATAGACTGTGGACAGGATACCCCGAACCATGGGCATTAAATGGGGGGTGAACTGGACGCGCACCTCATGACCGGCTAAATCGCTGCAAATCTGCTCAATTTCGGGAGTATGACGGTGTTTTCCCGCTACATTATAGGCCCCAATCGAACTGTCTGCTTCTGCCAATAACATATTAATCTTAGCTTGTCTTCCCCCTCCCGAAGTTCCCGATTTGGCATCAATAATCGTGGTTTCCGGGAGAATTAAACCCTGTTTTAACAGGGGAGAAATCGCCATTAAACTAGCAGTAGGATAACATCCGGGGCAACCGATCAAAGAGGCATTTTTAATCTCTTCCCGATAAAGTTCCGGCAAACCGTACACAGCCGTAGATGCGATCGCTTGATCCTGACGTTCCTTGCCATACCATTTACTATAGGTTTCTAGGCTAGTAAAACGATAATCTGCCGACAGATCCAAAACTTTACACCCTTTAGCGAGCAAAGGAGGGGCTAAATCACAGGCTAAACCATTGGGTAAACCCAAGAAAACCACTTGACAACGGGAGGCAATTATCTCTAAATCGATCGCCTCCACATTAAGATTAATGCTATGACCGAGATGGGGATATAAATCACTGTAGGGTTTTCCGGCGCTACTATCGCCCCCCAGATAGGCTAATTCTACGAAGGGATGTTCTTTGAGCAAACGTACCAACTGTACGCCACCATATCCGGAAGCGCCGACAATACCCACTGAAACCTTCTGTTCTTGCGTCATTTCCCTTATTCCTAAAAATTCTTATCGTTAATATAACGCTTTAGTATGGCTGAATTTTAGCCTAACCGGCAGGATTTAAATCAAAAAACTTCCTTTAAAAACCTAGTATCTCGGCCGGGTTGTCCATAAACCGTCAATTTCTTTTGATCAATAGGCAGTTATCTTAATGATGAGGTACAAGGTTTTCCTTTTATGATGCCAAATTAAGTTAAACTTCATCCTTAGGAGAAAGGCTGTAATTCAATCCCCCATATTTAAAATTTTGAGCGCACCGTAAATTCATAATCTCCTCCCGGTTCTAATTGATAATCGTAGCGTTCTAAAAACCGATTCAAGGGTTCAAAAATCAAAGCCCTACCTAGGGAAGGTTGTACTAATAACTTGCCTTGAAGAAAATGCCACTGAAAACGCCATTGATATTGTTCCGTCCGCACTTCTCCCTCTAATTTCCCCGTTTGCCAAGATTGCTTAATTATCCGCACATAAGCCGTGCTTTCTGGTCGATTGCCGCCACTCACCTGAACCCTACCTATAGATTAAATATCAAACATTAAGATAGCGAATTAATCCTTGTTTGTCATTACTTGAGCTAATTTTCTCGACGCTATTCCGGGGAAGTGACCTCATTAACCTTAGAAACCAAGACATTTAATTGAAAAGGTCGCCCCATTTCCTTGGTAATGAATTCTTGCAACAATTCTACCTGTCTGGGGGTAATGCTTTCGGCGGTTCTTACGACTAATCTCACCTGGGGAGGTTGATTGAGCCAATTAATCGAAGACTCCAATAATTCTGTCCGTTGAAAAGTAACTGTTCGTTGTAATAAAGCTTTTTTGATCAGCCTTTCTAAGCGAGCTTGATTAGCCAGAGTTGCAAAACTTATTCCTAAGGGAATTAGCAGCACTGCTGTCAGGATAGAAGTCAAAATTAGAGCGTTACGCGCCCGATGAAAACTAGAATAACCTGCCAGTAAAAAGACCAACAAACAGGCGAGAGCAATGCCTAATAAATTGGTAATATATAACAGAGTGGCTCCCAAACTTAGGATCCAATTGCCTTGGGATAATCCTAAACCAATCGTGCAAACTGGCGGCATTAAAGCCACGGCAATCGCTGTTCCCGCTAAAGTACCTGAAATTTTCGGTTCTATTTTGGCATAACCACTGATTGCTCCCGCGGTAACTGCCACTCCTAAATCTAAAAGATTCGGTTGAGAACGGGCTTGAATTTCACTACCAAATTCAGAAATTCCGATCAATAATCCTAGAAACCAAGCTATCGCTAAAGCGATAATCGTACCGACTAAAATCGCCAATGCTGACTTACGAATTAATCGCCAACTGCCAATTAAACCACCAAAAGCCAGACTACGAATCGGCAACATCAAAGGGGCAATAATCATCGCTCCAATAATCACGGCTGCACTATTGGCAACTAAACCAAAGGTAGCGATCGCACAAGAACTAACAATCAAAGCTAGATAGGGAAAATCGAGGGACGCTTCTAACCATAAATCGCGCCACATGGCCCGCGATTGTTGCCAGGTCAAGGGTTTTCTTGAGAACCACGAGTAAGGCCGTTCTTTTCTGGTCATGGGACTTAGGAAGATTAACTTTTCTTTTACTTATAGCTTTTTTTGTCTAATCAATGTATATTTGTATCATTTTCTTTAACTAATCTTACCGTTTTTTTCTTCGCCTCGATCGATGAAACCTCATGACCAATTTGCTAAAAACTATCTGGAAGAATTATTATCGCCCCTAGGCCGGGTAGAAATTAGCAAAGAAATTACCGACGAAACCCGACAAATTGATCTATTTTTTTCGCCTCATCCAGATCGGCAGATAACTGTCGATAATCTAGGATTATTAGGTCAAATTGCCCTAAATAGCGCTCTCCTAGAACCCTATCGTAATTCTCCCACTCGTGCCGATGTGCGTAATTGTCTCTCGAAATTAACCGCCGTTTTTGCTGAACTACAGCGACAAGCCAAACGAGAAAATAGCCCCTACAATGAGGAAAATTTGCCCCGTTTATGGATTCTTGCTCCTCTGGTTAGTGAGACTATATTAAACGGTTTTGGGGCGGCCTTAGACCGGAATTGGCCCGAAGGGGTCTATTTCTTGCCTCCTTTACAGCGCACGGCTATTATTGTGATCAATCAACTTCCTGTTAATTTTCACACCCTCTGGTTAAGGTTATTGGGTAAGGGCAAAACTCAGAATCAAGCCGTGCGAGAGTTGCTAGAATTACCAATAGGGAACAACTACCGTCAAAATGTCATAGAACTATTACTTAGTTGGCGGGTGAGCGTGGAAATACAAAATATTTTAGAAGAAGAGGATCGAGAGGTGTTTATGACGTTATCGCAAACTTATCTGGAATGGAAAGAAGGAGTGAGACGACAAGCTAGAGAAGAAGCTCTTGAAGAAGGTCGTCAAGCTAGAGAAGAAGCTCTTGAAGAAGGTCGTCAAGCAGGTCTTCAAGCAGGTCTTCAAGCAGGTCTTCAAGAGGCGCGTCGGGGGATGATCGAAAATTTACTACAAGTGCGCTTTGGAAAGTTAGATGATTCTTTTAATCCCGTGATTGAGGGATTGTTATCCTTATCCCCCAGCGAATCTAGCCGTTTATTAATCGAATCCACCCGCGAGGAGCTATTTGAGCGTTTTCACGATATAACCCCCCAGTAGATGGGAGCGCCAGAGCAGTAACCAGTCAACAGTCAACAGTCAACAGTCAACAATGAAATATGATTGGCCGCTCACTGATGACTGGTTACTGATCACTGATCACTGAATTTACCGTTTAGCGGCAACAATGGCAAAAACGGTGGTATGGGGATCATCTTTTAAAGTCACCCCTTCCGGCATTTTTAAATCACCCACGAGCAGGGATTGCCCCACACCGATCCCCGACACATCAAATTCGATCACTTCTGGGATATTATCAGCAATACAGGAGACATTAACTTCGTTAACGAACTGTTCGATTAAACCGCCCTGTTTGGTTCCGATCGCTTCTCCAATGGCCTTAATGGGAACAACGATATCGAGCTTACCGTGGGCAGATACCGAGAAGAAACTGAGGTGATAGAGATTTCTTTTCCAGGGATGAGATTGTACCTCTTGGATCAAAGCTTTTCCCGTCCAGGGCATTTCGGGAACATTCACATCCACCAGGGTATTATTTACCGAAGCCTTTTTAAGCAGGGTTAAGGCCGCTTTTTCTCCCACCACCAGAGAAACCGATTCCGTGCCGTTGTGGCCATAGAGAACCGCCGGGATCAAACCCTGACGACGTAGGGCCCTGGGGTTAATATTCTCCGGTCTTTTTTGACATTCAACGCTAACTTGCATAGTTGACTAATCCTCTTTAGCAATGATTTAAAATTCGTGATTATCCCAAGGTGAGCCATTTTCGTCCAAAAGAGCGCGTTTTGGTCCGTGAATGGGGTCTTCAACGATAATAGTTTGGTCGCGACTAGCTCCTAGGGAGATAATAGCGATCGGTACTTCCATGATCGCCCCCAGGAATTTTAGATAATCGAGGGCCTGTTTGGGCAGGTCTTCCAGACTGCGACAATCGCTGGTGGGTTGTTGCCACCCCGGCATCGTTCGATAAATAGGTTGACAACGGGCGAATTCCACCGCACTACTGGGTAAATGGCGACAGGTTTTGCCGTCCAATTGGTAGGCAACACAGACTTTGATTTCCTCTAGGGTATCGAGAACATCTAATTTGGTGATCGCTAGACAGTCTAAACCATTGATTCGCACCGCGTAACGACCGATCACCGCATCAAACCAACCGCAGCGACGACGACGGCCGGTGGTAGTCCCGAATTCCGCCCCACGATCGCATAATAACTGCTCGATCTCCCCCTCTAATTCCGTGGGAAATGGACCTTCACCTACCCTAGTGGTGTAAGCTTTGGCCACACCGATCACTCGATCGATTACCGTTGGACCAATGCCAGAACCGACACAAGCACCCCCGGCGATCGGATTGGAGGAGGTAACGTAGGGATAGGTTCCGTGATCGAGGTCGAGTAGGGTGCCTTGGGCCCCTTCAAAAAGAATATTCTTACGCTTGCGGATTGCTTCGTAGATTTTTAGGGAACTATCGACCACATGGGGACGCAGTTTCTCGGCATATTCTAGATATTCCTCGATCACCGTCTTCGGATCTAAAGGCGGTAAGTTATATAACTTTTCTAAAATGACGTTTTTATAATTGATCGTCCATTCTAGTTTTTGCCGCAGATTCTCGGTATTGATCAAGTCGATGACTCGAATACCGATGCGCTCGGACTTGTCGGCATAGGTGGGGCCGATACCCCTTCCCGTGGTGCCGATTTTATATTTACCCCGTTTTTCCTCGGATGCTTGATCGAGCAGCCGATGATAGGGCATAGTGACATGAGCCGTTTGCGAGATATAGAGATTGTCGGTGGTAACATTGAGGGCGTGTAATTGCGCCATCTCTTTGAGTAACACCGAGGGATCTATGACTGTTCCTGAGCCGATTATACATTCCGTATCCGGGTAGAGAATCCCAGAGGGAATTAGATGGAGTTTGAACGTTTGACCCTCGACGACGACGGTATGACCCGCATTTACGCCACCTTGAGAACGCACCACCACATCCGCCGATCGACTCAGCAGATCCGTGATTTTTCCTTTTCCTTCGTCGCCCCACTGAGCGCCGATTACAATAACGTTAGCCAAGGTATTTTAGTCTAGCTAAAGTTCACACAAACTCCTATTATCCCTCTTGGCGAATACAACTGTCAAGTTATCTCTCTTAGCTAATTGTGGGGAGAAGGCGAGGGGAAAACTCGCCTATTTTCAGGGTTTATTGACCTTCCCGACTGATTTGACGCTCGATAGTTTCGATAGCGGCATTTAATCCCGCTAGACGGGTTTCGAGGTCGTCGCGCATCCATTTGAGGAATGTTAATTTACGCTCTTGACATTCTTGACGGGAAGTGCTGCCACAAGTGTTAAAGAAGAAGGGAAACATAGACTAAGGGGCCTGCTATAACTCTACGTCTCCTATCTTGACGAAAATTTTCAAAAAAGTCTAACCGTTAAGTCGCCATAATAACCACAGACCTAACCCAAAACCGAAAAAGTTAGGCAGCCAGGCAGCTAGGAAGGGGGAGAGGGTGGCGGTTAGTCCCAAGCTGCCCACTAAGAAGTTTAAAAGATAATAGAGGAAAACAATGGCGACACTGAGACCGAAACTGGTTCCCCGACTAATTCTTTGCGGTAGAGAACCCAAGGCACAGCCAATGGTAGCAAAGACGATACAGACAAAGGGAAAGGCGATTTTTTGCTGGATTCGCACTTGAAAAAACCTGACTCTTTTCTCATCGCCACTGAGTTTGAGCAGTTGCACATATTCGATCGCCTGTGGTATGTTCATCTCGTAGGGATCGCGGCTTTGACGAGCAAAATCGAAAGCGGAGCGAGATAAAGCGATTTTTTCGGTTTTAAAGGGGATAACTTGGCTATAGGAGGCGTTAGGGGGGGTTAATTCATAGATAATGCCGTTAAAAAAGTCCCAGACGTTATCGACGGCATTCCAACGGGCCGAATCGGCGATAATAATTTGATTTAATTCTTGTTTTAGCCAACGGATAACGGTGACGGTTTTCATCTTTTCCCCGTCAAATTGTTCGGCATAAAATAAACTTCTTAAATTGCGATTAATCGTACCATTTTCTAGGGTTTTTATTTCATAATCGGGATAGTAAAAGTCTTTATTTTTCCAAAAGTTTGCTTCTTTATTAATTTTCTGTACTAAAATTTCTGTAGCTCGATAATTAGCATTAGGAACCACATATTCGTTTAATAAAAATGTCACCACTGTAACTATTAAACTCAGGCAAAAAGTCGGTATAAAAAGACGGTAAAGAGTGACTCCACAGCTTTGCAGGGCAACGGTTTCGCTATCACTACTTAAACGTCCGTAGGTGATTAAAGTGGCCAGCAAAAGAGAAACTGGCAGGGAATAAGTGACAAATTCTGGCACTTTTAACAGGAGAATTTCTAGGGCCGAGGCAAGGGGTAGATTAGCATCAACTACCTGATTAGCCAAATCGGAAAGATTGCTGATCGCTACTCCCAAAGAGGCAAATAAACCAACACTAAATAAAAATGGGGGTAGTAGTTGGCTGATCAGATAGCGATCAATGAGGGCAATACCTCCATTTACCCAGTAAGAAATCTTTTTCTTAATCATTGATTTTGGTTAACTCACTCCTCTTTCATCCCATTTCCTAACCCGCAGCCGTCTTGCCTATACCTTCGGTTAGCCTATCATATTTTGTCTTTGACGAAAAACACCGCCAGAAGTTGTATGATTGCGGGGAGAGTGGACAGAAGTAAGGATTTGGGTAAGTGTAGATAATTTTTCTGTTCCTATTCCCCGATCATCCCTAGGTGAATTATGCTGCTAAACTGGCAAACTTTTACTATTCATAAACGAGTACCTTTAACGATTAGTCGCGGCACTACCAGTAAAAATACTAATATTTGGCTGCAAATTAGCGAGGAAAATATCGAAGGGTGGGGAGAGGCATCCCCTTTTGATATTACCAGCGAGGAGAAAAAAACCGATAAAATTCTGCAAGAATTAAACTCGATCGCTCCTCTTTTACAATCTTTTCACCCCTGTCAACGCCAAGAAATTGAGAAAATTTTATGGCAAAATCAGATATCTTCGGCTACTCGTGCCGCTATTGACACGGCGCTGCACGACTGGTTAGGCAAAAAAGCTAATTTACCTCTCTGGCAAATTTTTGGACTCGATCGCTCTTTAATTCCGCCAGTTTCTGTTACTATCGGTTTAAATTCTCCAGAAAATGTGGGGAAGAGGGTGTTAGATTGGCTAGAAATCGGCGATTTTAGCTTATTAAAGGTCAAATTAGGCTCACCGGACGGTATAGAAGCCGATCGAGCTATAATTCTGGCTATTAAAGAAATTGTCCCCCATTTGCCCCTAACTGTCGATGCTAATGGTGGTTGGAAATTGAGCGATGCGGTGAAAATGTGCCAATGGTTAGAGGAAAAAGGCGTTATTTATGTGGAACAACCCCTATCCGTGGGACAAGAACGAGATTTAATTGATTTATACCAAAAATCGCCCCTACCTATCTTCGTCGATGAAAGCTGTTTTTCTAGTCAAGATATCCCGAAACTGGCCGATCGAGTCCACGGCATTAATATTAAACTAATGAAAGCTGGTGGATTAGCCGAAGTACAGAGAATGATTCATATTGCCCAAGCTTGCCGACTGCAAATTATGTTCGGATGTTACTCTGATAGCAGTTTAGCCAATACTGCCCTAGCACATCTTGGCCCGCTTGTCAACTATCTTGACCTAGATAGTCATTTAAATTTACGCGATGATCCCTTCACGGGATTAAGCTTAGAAAAGGGACGTTTACAACCAAATAATTCACCCGGTTTGGGTGTTAGTTTACGGACAGAAGATGACTAATTATTTGACTCCTGACAAGAAAGTAGCGATTCTTCTCCACGAAGGAATCAAAGGAACTCGCGGCAAAACTGGGTTAAGTTATCTGCGTTACGGAAAAGCGCAGGTAGTGGCGATTATTGACGCAGAAAGCGCCGGCAGCGCCTTAAAAGAAGTGGCCGGAATCGATCGCCCCTTGCCGATTGTTGCTACTGTTAGGGAAGCTCTAACCTATCATCCCGATACCCTGTTAATTGGCATCGCACCCTCAGGAGGCATTTTACCACCCCATTGGCTAGAAGAAATCAAAGAGGGGGTAAGGGCAGGGTTATCCCTCGTTAATGGACTCCATACACCCCTAAAACCCCTTTTTTCTCAGCTTAAACCGGATCAATGGATTTGGGATATCCGTCTGGAACCCCAAGACTTAAAAATTGGGCAAGCGCGGGCGAAAAATTTAACCTGTCAGCGTATTCTAACGGTAGGCACGGATATGAGTGTGGGCAAAATGTCCACTAGCATCGAATTACATCGAGTTGCCCAAGAAAAAGGGCTAAAATCGCAATTTTTAGCCACTGGACAGGGGGGAATTATGATCGCGGGGAAAGGTGTACCCTTGGATGCGGTGCGCGTCGATTATGCTGCTGGTGCGATCGAGGCTTTGGTGTTAGAATCAGCAGAAAATAACGATATTCTGTTTATTGAGGGTCAAGGCTCGCTATTACACCCTGGATCCACCGCTACCTTGCCCTTAATGCGTGGCAGTCAACCAACGGGGTTAATTCTCGTCCATCGCGCTGGACAAATTCATATCAAAGATTTACCCGATATTCTCATCCCTCCCCTAACGGAAGTGATTAAACTCTGCGAAATGACTGCCAGCGCTGGGGGAAGTTTCGGGGAGGTGAAGGTAAAAGGGATTAGTTTAAATACTTTTCATCTTAGTCCGGAGGCGGCAGTTAAAGCTATAGAAACTGTGCAGGAGGAAACGGGGTTATTTTGTACCGATGTTGTCCGTTTTGGCGGTCAAGGGTTATTATCAGTGATCAGTAATCAGTAATCAGTGATTAATTCAATCATAGTCAATGGTGGTGGGTTACTGGACTAGGTAATAGGTGTAGGGGTAATTCATGAATTACCCCTACAATAACGTTTGTCTGGATGTTGTCAAATTTTCTCTTGACAAAGGCGACTTGACAGGATACTATATTCATAATGGAAAATCCGTGCGCCTACGAACCCTATTTTCCAATGGTCTTAACTATGATTAGTTCATTCAATCAATCTTCATCTCTAATCCACTCTTAACTAGGTTCCTAGTCATAGTTCATCATTCAATCATTCCAATCACTGTCGATGGTGGTGCGTTACTGGACTAGGTAATAGGTGTAGGGGTAATTCATGAATTACCCCTACAATAACGTTTGTCTGGATGTTGTCAAATTTTCTCTTGACAAAGGCGACTTGACAGGATATTATATTCATAATGGAAAATCCGTGCGCCTACAGACCCTCTTTTCCAACGGTCTTAACTATGATTGATTTATTCAATCAATCTTCATCTCTAATCCACTCTTAACTAGGTTCCTAATCACAGTTCATCATTCCAATCACTGTCAATGGTGGTGGGTTACTGGACTAGGTAATAGGTGTAGGGGTAATTAATGGAAAATCCGTGCGCCTACAGACCCTCTTTTCCAATGGTCTTAACTATGATTAGTTCATTCAATCAATCTTCATCTCTAATCCACTCTTAACTAGCTCCCTAGTCATAGTTCATCAGATGATTACATCAACCACTGTCGATGGTGGTGGGTTACTGGACTAGGTAATAGAATGGAAAATCCGTGCGCCTACAGACCCTCTTTTCCAATGGTCTTAACTATGATTAGTTCATTCAATCAATCTTCATCTCTAATCCACTCTTAACTAGCTCCCTAGTCATAGTTCATCATTCAACATTCCAATCACAGTTAAGACTGTTTTCAGGGATGAGGGGGTTTTGGTTTCAACATCTCCACCACCTCATCGGGAAACCGTTGTCTTAATTCTGCTTCGGGTAATTGGGATAACATCCTCAGATAATTCCGATAAACGGTTTGGGTATTGGGATGATTTTCCCCTAATCTTTCCCTGAAAATATTAATCGCTTCTAGATAGCGAGGTTCTGCTTCTGTGTATCTGCCTTGGGATTCGTACAATCCTGCTAAATTGTTGAGGGAAAGTGCCACATCGGGATGATTGTCTCCTAAGAGTCGTTTTCTCAAATCTAAAGCTTCTAGATAGAGAGGTTCTGCTTCTGTGTACCTGCCTTGGGAATAGTACAATCCTGCTAAATTGTTGAGGGAAAGTGGCACATCGGGATGATTGTCTCCTAAGAGTCGTTTTTTCAATTCTAATGCTTCTAGATAGCGAGGTTCCGCTTCTGTGTACCTGCCTTGAGAATAGTACAATAGTGCTAAATTGTTGAGGGAAAGTG
>NZ_SFBV01000357.1:0-6223 GCF_007095585.1 Microcystis sp. M_OC_Ca_00000000_C217Col | reverse complement strand
TTTAAATCCCTGATTATCCCCATGGTTGTGGCTTTTTTAAGTGCCGTGGTAACTTTGGGATTGCGCGGCTTTTTTCTTGGCAACAAACCTTAATTTTTTATTTCAATAAAATAGTTATCTGTAAGAGGGTTTTAATTATGACACAAACTAGCGAAACCGTTACCTATTCCCTTGAATCTGTCCTGAAAGAAATTAAAGATAGTATTAAAGAGGTTAATCAGAAAATTGACTTTCTCCAAAGAGATGTTATTCTCCAAAGAGATGTTAATCAAAAATTTGACACCCTGCAAAGAGATGTGGATCAGAAAATCGACAATCTCCAAAGAGATATGGATCAAAAATTTGACAGTCTCCAAAAAGATGTTAATGATTTAAAGGTGGAAGTCACAGAAATCAAAGGAGATATTAAAACTCTTGATCAGAAAGTCGAAACAATGGATAAACGACTAGAAAAAGTTGAAGATAATTATGCAATCTTAGTTAAAGATATTGCTGACTTGAAAGGGTTTAAATCCCTGATTATCCCCATGGTTGTGGCTTTTTTAAGTGCCGTGGTAACTTTGGGATTGCGCGGCTTTTTTCTTGGCAATAAACCTTAAATATATCGGTGAATATTTTAATCATCAAGTTTATTTTGTAATCTACCAATAAAATCCATGAGTTTTTGTATTAATCCTCATTGTCCCAAACCGAAAAGTATCACGGAGAGTCGTTACTGTCAATCCTGTGGTTCCGACTTGCTTTTAAATGGTAAATATCGAGTCACAAATTTATTGAGTGCCAAAGGTGGATTTGGTAATACCTATGAAGTGATAGATGAACGTAAAATACCCAAAGTATTAAAAGTTCTTACCTACGATTCTAGCAAAGCTATTGATTTATTTCAACAGGAAGCCAATCTTTTAAAACAATTAAATCACCCCGGTATTCCCAAAGGAGAAAACTATTTTATTTATCATCCCCGGGAGAGTCAAACTGCTTTACACTGTTTAGTTATGGAGAAAATTGCTGGTATTGACTTAGAAGAATATCAAAAACAAAGAGGATTTAAACCGATTGATTATAATCTCGCTTTGGATTGGTTAACTCAGTTAGCCAATATTCTTCACGAAGTTCATAAACATAAATTCTATCATCGTGATATCAAACCTTCTAATATTATCTTAAAACCCGATGGTCAATTAGTTTTAATTGATTTTGGGGCAGCGCGACAGGTGACTAAAACCGTCCTAGCAGGAGGTAAAAATACAGGAATTTATACCCCCGGATATGCTCCTCCTGAACAATCTCTTGGTCACTCTGTCCCCCAATCAGACTTTTATGCTTTGGGCAAAACTTTCGTCTTTTTGTTAACCGGTAAAGAACCCAGTGATCCAAAAATTTATAACATTAATACCAATGAATTTAACTGGCGTAAATATGCACCAAATATCCCTTCTCGATTAGCAGATTTTATCGATAATTTAATGGCAGAAAAACCTATTGAACGACCGAAAAATACCAAAACTTTGCTAAAAATTATTACTGATATTAAAGCCAATCCCCATCAAACTAAAAAAACTAAAAAAACTAAAAATTCTTCTCCTGAAAAACCTAAAATTATTCCTATTCCCAATCCGGCACTTATTTCTTTAATCGCTGCAATTTCTCCCAGTTATGCTGGGTTTTGGCTCCGTTTCAAAGCCTCTTTAATTGATTCTTTTATCGTTCTTATTATCGCCGCTTTATTAGGTGGTTATATCTGTTTTCGCTTACAACAATGGTCAACTTTTCAAGACTTAAATCTTGATTTTGATATTCCCAAAGAAATGTGGGTTTACTATGCAGCGGGATTAAGTGCAGCTGGAACAACAATTATCGGGTTTGCTTTATTTGTAGCGGCAATTGTTTATAATATTCAAGCCAAAATTAACTTTACTCACGAACATATTGCTATCCTGACTGCTCTTGGTTTAGGAATAGTTATTAAATGGTTATATTATGTTTTATTAGAATATCTTTTTAAAGCAACTATTGGTAAAATGTTTTTTGATTTATCCGTCACCGATAGGGAAGGAAGACGCATATCTTTTGCAAGAGCAAATCGCCGCTACTTACTAAAATATCTCTCCACTGCTCCCTTATATTTGGGCTTTTTACTGGCAGCCTGGACAAAGAAAAAACGCGCCCTTCATGACATGATTTCTGGTACACAAATCCGCAAGAAAAAGTAACCAGATACTAGAAAAGTAGGGAGATGAGAGCGGGACGATAGGATAAGATTAACTACAATAGGGACAAGATATTCCTGCTCGGTAATTGGGGGACTGTTTATCTTGTTCATCGATGGGATGACCGCAAGCGGGACACATTTCATAATGTCCTACCTCTAGATTAGCTGTTAGTGCTACTCTTTGATCAAAAACAAAACATTCTCCTTGCCAAAGACTCTGATCGGCACTAACTTCTTCTAAGTATTTCAAAATACCTCCCTCTAGCTGATAAACTTGAGAAAAGCCTTGATTTAATAAAAAAGCTGCCGCCTTTTCACAGCGAATTCCTCCCGTACAAAAAAGAGCTATTTTTTTATCATTAATACTATCAAAATTTTCCTGAATATACTCAGGAAATTGGCGAAAATGCTGGATTTCTGGGTTAAGCGCTCCCGCAAAAGTACCGATCGCCACTTCATAATTATTACGAGTATCGATAACTACCACGTTCGGCTCTTTCAGCAATTGGTTCCACTCTTCAGTTTTGAGATGAATTCCTGTTTTTTCGAGAGGATTAGCCTTGGCTTGACCAAAAGTCACAATTTCCTTTTTTAAGCGAATTTTTAAGCGTTGAAAGGGCAAATAATCACAAACAGACTCTTTCACTTCTAGATTAGCTAAACGAGTATCGGTTTTTAACCAACTAATCACCTCGGCGATCGCTTGACGGTTCCCTGCGATCGTTGCGTTAATCCCCTCGGCTGCCAGCAGAATAGTTCCTTTAATTCCTCTTTCTTGGCAGTATTTTTGTATTTCTGGCTGTTTTTGACGATAATCTGACAAAGCCACAAACTGGTAAAAAGTGGCGACTAGATAAGACATGGCAAGTAAGGGAAAAATTAACTTGTAATATTTTTCACTATAGGTTATGATAACGAAAGTGTCCTAAAAACCAGATCGGGGGTTTAGCTCAGTTGGTAGAGCGCCTGCTTTGCAAGCAGGATGTCAGCGGTTCGAGTCCGCTAACCTCCATAGTCCTGACTGATTCCCCTGCGCTTGGTGATTAGCTCAAGTCTTCTTGGGGAGACAATTAGCTAGTTAATTATTAAATGATGTCTCGTACCTATCAAGCTACTGGAATCAATCTACAAGGAATGGCCTTCGGAGAAGCCGATCGCCTCTTAACTATTTTGACCGCCGAATATGGTTTAATTAGAGCCATCGCTCCCGGTGCGCGCAAGTATAAATCTTCCCTGCGGGGTAGAAGTGAACTATTTGTGGTCAATAATCTGTTAATAGTCGCAGGAAAATCCCTAGATAAGGTCGTTCAAGCTGAAACTATCGAATCTTATCCCAAATTAAGTCAAAATCTCGCCAAACTCACCGTTAGTCAATACCTCTGCGAACTGGTTTTGGCGATCGCACTGAGCGAACAACCCCAGAGGGAATTATACGAGTTAATCTGCAGCCATCTGGCCAGAATTGAAGTCCTCGACGAGAATGAATACATACTTCCCTACCTTTGTCAAGCAATTTTTCATTTCTTAATAATTGCCGGCTTAGTGCCGCAAGTCCATAACTGCCTGTTGACGGGAAAAGCTTTAATTGGGAACAATTGCCTAGGATTTAGTTTCGAGGCAGGGGGAATAATAGATCTAGCTGCCCTAACAGAAACAATCAACCCGCCCAAAATCGATAGTAAACTGACGTTGCAAGAACTGCAATTACTGCAATGCCTAGGAAAAACAGATTTTCCCCCAGAAGAAAACCTTACCTCAGAACTAGCTTGGATTAACCTCGATCGCCTGCTGCGCAGCTATACTCAATATCATCTGGGAAAAACTTTTCGCTCCTCGGCATTAGTTGAGGGTTTATCTCCCTTAGAATTTTAAACAGATAGCAAAAATCATCATAATGCAACTGTTTGACTCAGAAACTGACGACGCTACGTCTAGCGCCTCCTCCACTCCTGTTTTTAATTCTTCCGATTCCTCACCGAGGCAATCCGACGCAGAAACCATGAACCGCTTGCCTAAACGTGCGCCCAAATCCAATCCCAGTCAGGGTTTTGCCCCAGTGCTAAAAAACCCGCGCTTTCTCATTCTCTGGGCGGGGGGAATTTTTTCCCAATTAGCGGATAAATTCTATTTAGTCCTGATGATATCCCTAATTGCCACCCATTACCAAAAAGCCGATCAGTCGATTAGTGGCTGGGTATCGGCGATAATGATTGCTAATACAATTCCGGCGGTGTTAGTGGGTTCGGTGGCGGGTGTATATGTTGATAGATGGTTAAAAAAACAAGTTTTAGTTATTTCTAACCTTTTACGCGGGGCTTTTGTCCTCGTTATTCCCCTATTATTGTGGTTAGTGCGCGAGCAAACTTTAGCCGTTCCCCTCGGTTGGTTGCCTGACGGTTTAAGAAATTGGCATTACCGGTTACAGGGAGAATTTAACTTACCCTTCGGTTTTTTCCTGTTGTTAGTCATTACTTTTCTTGTCTCCACCTTAACCCAATTTTTTGCCCCTGCCGAACAATCTACCCTGGCATTAGTAGTAAAACGTCGTCATCTTCTACCCGCTAATTCCCTCAGCACTTTAACCACCATGGCGGTATTAATTATCGGTTTTGCCATCGGTGAACCTCTATTAGCTTTTGCTGATAGCATTTTCGGCACTAGAGCCGGACAATTTGACTTAGGAAAAGTGATGATTGTCGGTGGTTTTTATATAATTGCCGGTTTAATTCTAATTATCCTGCGAACTAGCGAAAAATATATTATTCCTACCGCAGAACAGCCCCATGTTTGGGAAGATATCCGCGACGGCATTCGTTACCTCAACAAAAATCATAAAGTTCGTAACGCTCTAATTCAATTAGTCATCTTATTCTGTATTTTTGCTGCTCTATCAGTATTAGCTGTCAGTATGGCCGAAAAACTACCCGGGTTAAAAGCCTCTCAATTTGGCTTTTTATTAGCCTCCTGTGGTGCGGGAATGGCAGTTAGTGCCATTACTTTGGGTTATTGGGGTCAAAAATTCTCCCACACCCGATTAAGTCTCTGGGGTTCCCTGGGTATGGCGGCAGCTTTAATCGGTTTATCCCTAGCAACAAAGAGTTTAATTTTAGCCTTCGCTATGACGGCTTTATTAGGGATTTTTGCAGCTTTAGTCGGGGTTCCCATGCAAACTACCCTACAGGCAGATACACCCCCCGAAATGCGCGGTAAAGTCTTTGGTTTAGAAAATAATGCCGTTAATATTGCCCTCTCTTTACCCTTAGCTGTCGCGGGTATCGCCGAAACTCAATTCGGACTCCGACCGGTATTATTAGCTTTAGCAGTTATGGCAGTTATCGGCGGTGGTTTTACTTGGTATGTTTCTCGCAATATCAGTTATCAGTTATCAGTTATCAGTTATCAGTTATCAGTTATCAGTTATCAGTTATCAGTTATCAGTTATCAGTTATCAGTTATCAGTTATCAGTTATCAGTTATCAGTTATCAGGAGTCAGTTATCAGGAGTCAGGAGTCAGGAGTCAGGAGTCAGGAGTCAGGAGTCAGGAGTCAGGAGTCAGGAGTCAGGAGATTGCTTTTATTTATTCTCCTATCTCCCCCGCAAAGAAGCGAAACTAACATTAACTAAACGGTTGTACGAACAGGGTTATCAACGAGAGGATATTCTCAGAATAGAAAACGGGTTTCTTGAAGAAACCCGTTTTCTGGATCGTCTTGTCAAGTAACCTTAAACTTGTTAGAATCAAAGAGTTGTTATTTTCTGGTAGTCATTCACCGCTGAGATTAGTTAAGATGATATTACATGACTAATAATATTGACCATGACCGCTTATTTAAGGAGTTAATCTCCACCTTTTTTGTCGAATTTATTGAGTTATTTTTTCCTCAATTGATGGATTATTTAGATAGGGAATCGATTACTTTTTTAGACAAAGAAGTATTTACCGATGTCACGGAAGGAGAAAGGTATGAAAGCGATTTAGTAGCACAGGTTAAGTTTCGAGGAAAAGAATC
>NZ_SFBV01000356.1:0-11020 GCF_007095585.1 Microcystis sp. M_OC_Ca_00000000_C217Col | reverse complement strand
GCGGCACTCATGGCACCGATAAGGATAGGGACAATCAGACCTCGAAAACCCTGTAGGTCAGAAATAGCCTTAACTAGAGTGTATTGCTCATTTTCTACTTTTTCTAGTCTTTTATCCATCCCTTCGACTTTCTCGGTTAGTTTAGCTTGTCCTACCTTTAAATCATTCACATCTTCTTGCAAGGTATCGATTTTCTGATTGACATCTTTTTGCAAGGTGTCCATTTTCTGATTGACATCTTTTTGCAAGGTGTCCATTTTCTGATTGACTTCCTTGATGCTGTCTTTAATTTCCTTAAGGATCGATTCTAGGGAATAGGTGACAGTTTCGTTGGACATTTGCTGGACTACTAGGGTTATCAATAGTTTTGAAAGTGGGAGACTTGGCTAAGATAAAATTGGGAATTTTAGGGATTATTGGTAAATAGCGAGCGCAAACTGACGGTAATTAAAGAACCACCCAAGAGGGTAATTAATGCCCAAATTTGATTTTTTTGAGTGCCTTTCATGTCTCTAACCTGTTCTTTTAAGTCTTTAACTTCGCTTTTGATTTCTGCTTGCGCTATTTTTATCTCGGTGACATCTTTTTGTAAAGTATCAATTTTCTGATTGACTTCTTTTTGCAAGGTATCGATTTTCTGGTTGACATCCTTGATGCTGTCTTTAATTTCCTTAAGGATCGATTCTAGGGAATAGGTGTTTTTCGAGCAGCTATTTATTATGATCATAAGGGAAGTAACCATTTCTAGGAGCCAGTTCTAGGGATTGGGGAAAAAACCAAAAAGTTTAGCAGCACCTCCCAAGACAGCAACCACCAACCACCAACCACCAAAGCTATCAGAATCCCCCGGTTGGTAAATTCCTGATAACCAACCCGTGCCGTTAATCCCTCGATTTTCTCGTCTAATACTTTAATATCGCCTTTTAACTCGGCCTTGAGTTCGGCCTGTCCGATTTCTAATTTTGTGAGACGTTCATCGATTTTGTCGATTTTACTCTCAATTCTGGTTAGGACAGCTTCTAGGGAATAGGTAACGGTTGTGGGTGGGTGGAATTAAATATAAGATGAACGTAGGTTGGGTTGAA
Source organism: Microcystis sp. M_OC_Ca_00000000_C217Col (assembly GCF_007095585.1). Classification (NCBI taxonomy): domain Bacteria; kingdom Bacillati; phylum Cyanobacteriota; class Cyanophyceae; order Chroococcales; family Microcystaceae; genus Microcystis; species Microcystis sp. M_OC_Ca_00000000_C217Col. The sequence continues at coordinate 9,935 of NZ_SFBV01000356.1, read as the reverse complement.
GCATGAAACCCAACGCCTGCATGGGTTACGCTACCGCTAACCCATCCTACAAATAATTTTGCCTCCCTACTTATCAATAGTTTTCGGGGTGTGAGACTGGAGGATTTTAGGGATTGGCGCTCAAAAATTGGCTACTATTCCAGCAAGTACCTAAAACTAGAAAAGGGATGAAGTGGCAGTTTTTCCCATTCTTAAAATGTGACTGCGATAATTAAACCGGAGACTAATAAGCAAAAACCGCTAACCAAAGACCAAAAACGGGGATAACCCCGAATATTTCCGCCAGAGTGAGTTATTTGACTCCATTCGAGACGAGGAGATAAATCGCGACGAAACCAACCGAGAATCTGTACTGATGTATTATTTATTGCTGCCATGGGGGGGTTAGTAGTCCTGATTTTATGCCAAAAACCAAAACGATAGTTAGGAGCGAGGGGAATTATGCCAGTGCTATCTTTAAGAAAGAAATTCTTTCCTTGAGCAATTAACTCACCGCGGAGTCGGACGGGGATAGCTGGGAGGGGATGACTGTAAGGATTATCGGTTAAAGAAAAAATATCGCTGAAACTAGCATTTTTGAGACGAGGATAACTAGCTAATCGATTGATAATTATACCCAAACCCCCAGCGACTAAAATTAGCCCCAATGCAGCCCAAGAGCTAAATTTCAGACCAAGAAACCCAGCGATGACAACCCCAATAATAAAGCCTAGTCCCCAACCATAATATAAACATAGTCGCAGAAAAAAGTTTTGATAGAGTTTCTTGCGATCTAATTCTATTTCTTGCCGTAATATTTCCCCCAGACTAAATTCTATATCTAAATCCATCTGTCCGGCATAGTTGGCTAAAGCGCCAATCCTTTTACCAGTCAGGGGATGATTAGATTGCCACTCTAACCATTTTGCCCAAGGGTTATATATATCCCAGAGAAAACTCTGTCCGATCCGGCGGGATTCCAATGCGATACCATAAACGTTACCGGCAATGATCCCATCCTGCTCCTGGGCAATATTTAATACATTTATACTTAATGACAGGGGACTGGATTGGGCAGTTTCTTGGACTAAACCAAAGGCAATTTTTACTAAAGCACGGGCCAAAGCATTGGGATTACCAGTAACTTGGGCAGCAAAATGATCGGCGAAGTATTCTCTAGTACGAGACAGATAAAGACTGCAAAAAACAATAATTTGCCTAAAAATGGTGATAATTGATGAGAGAAGGCCTAGAAAAACTGTGTCTTGAAAATTATTATCTTGATTTTGGGCAAAAGAATCGAGATAACAGCTTAAATGAGCGAAACTAGCACAGATAGTCATCAGGGCAAAGTCTCCCTGCCAAATATGCCCTAATTCATGAGCATATACCGTCGCTACTTCCTCATCGTCGAGATAGGTAAATAAACCTCTGCTAACTACTAAGCGAGCATTACCCCGTCGAGAGCCATAGGTAAAAGCGAGGGGCTGTCCGTCTTCGATAATGCCTAGTTTTGGCGGTTTTAACCCTTTTTCTCGGCATACACGCCCAATTACCGCCGCCGATTCGGGGCTATCCCGTTTAATTTCCGCTAAGGACACCCAACGCACTCGATAAAGACGTTTTTGTGTCCAATCAATTAGATTCGGGGCGATAAAAAGGATGAGTCCGCCTAAGAAACCGGTCAAGAGCAAGGCAATAATTACACCCGTCCCCGCAGGGATGAGCAGCAAACGGGTAATTACAAAAAAAAGACCAAATGCTATAGCATAAAAAGCCGTAATTGTCAATAGTTTAGCAAAAATAAGTCTATTTTCGGGGATAGTCCGGGATAACCGGACGCTTACCTGTGCAGATCGTGCTGCCTTGGGCAGCGATCGAGATTTGACCCTATTAGTGGTAATACCGATGGTTTTTTGTTCAGCACCAAAGATTGTCAGTAATCGTTTGGCCCACTGACTAACTTCCTGATCAAGATGATTTTCTAGTTCCAGAGCTAAGGCGATCGCTTGTTGCCGTTGATTATTGCTGCGATAGGCCCGAGCAAGGGCCATTTTAGCTTGAACATATAAGGGAGAATAAAAATTAGCTGACTGTTGACAATATTCTTCCAGTAATTCTACAGCCTTTGCGTAATCCTTTAGCCGCAGACATTTTAATCCTTCTTCCAGTGACATAGATATACCTTAGCTGTTTATCTATCTTTATAGATACCCAGAATCGCAGCAAAGATTAAAGGAGTTGGGGAAGTGGGGGTGTGGGGAAGTGGGGAAGTGGGGAAGTGGGGTGTGGGGAAGTGGGGAAGTGGGGAAGTGGGGAAGTGGGGAAGTGGGGAAGTGGGGAAGTGGGGTGTGGGGTGTGGGGTGTGGGGTGTGGGGTGTGGGGAGAATAAATAAAACTAATCTCCTATCTCCTGTCTCGGAGTCTCGGAGTCTCGGAGTCTCGGAGTCTCCCGATAACTGATAACTGATAACTGATAACTGATAACTGATAACTGATTAAAGTACCATTTCTCTGGTGGCTTCTGCATCTATGGGTTTAATCAGATACAATCGCAATAGCTCCCCGACGATACCTAACTGTAAGGGTAACTTCCGCAATGTTTTTAGCCATTGGGGAGCGATGCTTTCATCGATCGCTTTTAATTGTAAATTACGTTCGGCACAACGGTTTAAACGGGGGAAAAATTGGGGATGGTCCACATTTAAAATGGTGGGAAAAGCGCGAGCGGAGGTATTATTAGTCTGACGAATTACTTCTTGGTCAAAAGCGATCGCATCCATTCCCAAGGCATCATAAAAGTCCGAGCGTTCCCGTACAGTTAAACTATGGGTAGCAAAGACGGAAAGCAGGAAAAAACGGCTCCATAATCTCGATCGCCAATTATTCCACAATTGCGGTTTAGCGCGCAGCAAGGTTTTAAAGATATCTCCGTGGCGATTTTCGTCTTGACACCAACTCTCGAAGTAATTAAAAAGAGGATTAAATTTATACTGGGGATGTTCTTCTAAATGACGATAAATGAGAATATACCGCCAATAACCGATTTTTTCGGAGAGATAGACCGTATATAACACCCATTCAAGGGGGAAAAAGGTGTAAGTCCGGGTTTTAGTAATTTTGGCTAAATCGAGGGAAATATTAAAGTCAGCCATGGCTTTATTGAGAAATCCTGCATGGCGCGCCTCATCTCTAGCCATAAGATGAAATATCTCCCCTAACAAGGGATTACGGCTTTTTAGTTGTCGTGACAGTTCCTTAAATAACAAAAAGCCAGAAAATTCGGAGATACAGGAGCGTTCTAGGTAATCTATAAAGGCATTTCTCGTTTTTTCATCGAGATTATCTTGATAGTTCTCAAATCCTTGCTGACGTTCAAAGTGATGCCGGTTGTAATCGGTCCGCATCTCCTCTAACATCGCTTTGATTTCGGTTTCTTGCAAAGAAAGGTCAAAATTAGCGGCAGCCTCAAAATCGGTGGTATAAAAACGCGGGGTGAGGATAGTTTCGCGCAGAACAGCTTTTTTCTGGGAGGGGGGTTCGACGGTAGTGACCATGATGGAAATTACTTGACTACATAGCTATATAGGATTTTAAACATAAATAGGTAAGCCAATGATAATTATTAAGTTTTATCAATATTTTGGGCAGTAGTGAGCAAGGGAATCAGACAAGTGAGCGAGCCGATTAGGGAAATAGGGAGTAGAATAGAAAGGTTGTGAGTCTATAACTATCGTTAAAATACTATGGCTTGTCCCAAGAAGAAAACCTCAAATGCCAAGCGCGACCAACGGAGAGCGCACTGGAGAAAGCAAGCGGAGCGGGAAGCGCAAAAAGCCTTATCTTTGGGTAAATCTGTTCTTTCTGGTCGTTCTAACAGCTTTGTCTATCCCACTAAAGAGGAAGAAGAAGGGGAAGACGAGGAATAACTTGATGGTGGGGAGTGAGGTAGAGAAAACCTTTTCGCTCCCTCATATTTTAAGATTTGTTTAGGGTTTTCGTTGTGAGTCTCAAACAATGTTAGGCAAATTCTTTAAAAAACCAGAATCTCCCGATCAAGACCGAGTTCCCCCGGGCCAATATCTCGCTAGTGGTTTTCCTGTGCTTACCTACGGAGATACTCCCCAAATCAAGACCGAGGAATGGTTATTCAAGGTTTGGGGAAAGGTGGCCACGACTAAAATTTTTAACTGGTCGGATTTTATGGCCCTACCGCAGTGGGAATTTACCAAGGATTTTCACTGTGTCACCCGTTGGTCAAAATTAGATGTGACTTGGACGGGAGTTAAGGTATTGGATTTGATGACCTTAATTGACCTGCTGCCGGAAGCTACCCACGTCATGCAACACTGTTATGGCGGTTATACCACTAACCTGACCCTAGAGGAGTTCCTGCACGAGGATAATTTTTTCGCTTTTCAATTGTTTGGTCAACCTTTACCCCCCGACCACGGGGGTCCGCTGCGTTTAGTTGTTCCCCATCTCTACGCTTGGAAAAGTTCTAAATGGATTAATGGCTTAGAATTTCTCGATCGAGAGCAATCGGGTTTCTGGGAACGTAATGGCTACCATCGACGAGGTGATCCCTGGTTAGAGGAACGTTATAGCGGTTTTTAATCAGTTTTGGCTTAAAATCGGGTGAGATAAGCAATCAAGTCCAGTAAGTCATAGCATTAAAACAAGCAAAAGTCAAGGGGTAAGCAACAAATTTTTACTCGATCGCGACTGGGTAATTATAATTGCCGAATTGCCTGATCACAATATTGAACATATCCTGCTAACCCCAATGCTTGAAATAATTTCCGCGCTTGAAGATATGCTTCTTTCGCTTCCGATATACGATCGAGTTTATAGTAGGTAAACCCCAGATTAAACAGAGTCTTTGGTTCTCCTATGATATACTCCATTTCCTGAAAGATTTCTAAGGACTTTTGATAAAACTCGATCGCTTTTTGGTCTTCTCCTAGGGAACCGTAAACATTCCCCAAACCTAGATAGGAATAAGCTTCTCCTGTTATATCAGAGATTTCCCGTTTGATTGCTAAGGATTGTTGATGAAACTCGATCGCTTTTTGGTATTCTGCTAGGTAATTGTAAATATTGCCCAAATTATTGTAACAATACGCTACTCCCCTTATATCATCAATTTCCTGAAAGATTGCTAAGGACTGTTGATAAAAATCGATCGCTTTTTGGTATTCTCCTAGGGAATGATAAGCATTGCCTAAATTATTGCAAGAATCTGCTTCTCTCCAGCGATCTCCGATTCTCTGAAAGATTGCTAAGGACTGTTGATAAAACTCGATCGCTTTTTGGTCTTCTCCTAGGGAATAGTAAATACCTGCTAATGAGTCGAGACTCGCAACTAAATCAAGTTCTAGATTTAACTCTTTTTGTAAATTGATCGCCTTTTGATAATACTCGATCGCAAGCTGTTGTTCCTGACGATAATCTACCAATGGCGATCGATATAATAAACGAAGGTTATAAATCTTAGCTAAACTGGCATATAAACTCGCTAGTCTTGGCTCTTTTTTGCCTTTATTTACCTCGATTTGCTCGATTAGTTCTAACAAGTCTTCTTTAGAGATTGAAGGAATATCTTTATCTATAGTAATTTCATCAAAAGATTGTAAAATTGGTAAAAATTCCTGAGAAGGTAAAAAGTTACTTGGAGGAGAAATAAAGCGAAAAACTCCTTTTCTCCAACTCCAAAAATCGGGGGACTTTTTGCGTAAATTTACTTCCACTGTGTTTGTTACCCAAAGAACAATGGAATAGGGAAATTCTCGCAATCCTTCCCTTGTCCATTGCAGATAACCAAAAAATTTATCTAGTTCCGATTTTTCCTGTTGCCATTCGGTCGCAACGCGCTCGCTACGCGAGATCGAGTGTAATTTTTCCACTCCTGTGGTTGTGATCACGGCGTTTTTGCTTTGTAATAACTCTGGTTTTCTGGAGACTAAACTAGCAATTGCTGCTCTTAAACTCGGTTCTTTTTGATCTAAATCAATCCGATAACAAGGGATTACTGGTTCTAATTCTTTGCTATAGCGATCAATGATTTCTTCTCGCAATTTTTCCTGATCACACACACAAATCAATATATTTAATCTCTCTTGATTTGCCTCTAGAGAGACGATTAAACCTTCGTATTCTCTTTCATTTTGGTCAATAATTGAAGATGTTTCATTATTCATAATAAGTGGATAAATGTTAAAAACTGTCAGATACCCCCATTAGGTAGGGTTGATTCATGAATCAACCCTAGGATCAAGGAGTGATCCGCACCCCCCTTATCAAGGGGGGACTAAGGGGGGATCAAGGGGTGATCCGCACCCCCCTTATCAAGGGGGGACTAAGGGGGGATCCTCACCCCCCTTATCAAGGGGGGATCAAGGTAGGGTTGATTCATGAATCAACCCTACGGATCAAGGAGTGATCCGCACCCCCCTTATCAGGGGGGATCCCCCCGCCTATCGGCACCCCCCTTATCAAGGGGGGCAGGGGGGATCCATCTTCAATTTAATTATAACTACTTACTTATCCCATTAAATTGTTCCTCTTTTTTTCATTAACTCAGCCACAATCGGATGCACGTTATACCAGAGATCGCCATTGCGGTATTCCAAAATATATAAACCATGCAACAGATCTAGAAAATTTTGATCCTTGAGATCCTTCGGTTTTGACTTTTCATAAACAGTTTTAATAATTTCCTCATCTGCTGTACCGATACTTTCAGCAAAATCGAGACTAAGTTCTGTGATTGATTGTTCTAAAACAGCTTGATCAATTTTTAGGGTATTATCATCAGGATAACGACGAACCGATCGCAAACAAACCCGACAGCAATCATTAGTAATGCGAATTAATTCTCGTAATACTCCCCCACTATAAAGACAAATTTTTTCAAGGGTGTCAGGATCGATTAAAGCGGGATCGATGCGCTTAGTGATAATCTCGGTTAAAGTAGCAATCATTTGCGGATCGGGTATAGCATTAGGTGAATTAATTTCTCCCTGTTTAAAGAGTTTATATACAGGCATTTGTACGATCTGATCATTAGTTTCTGTTTGGAGAGTTGCCTTTAAAGCTACCTCTCTTAAGGCGGCGATCGGAATAGTCATAATAATCCGAAAACCGGGCAACATAATCGCTTTAATATGGGATTGAAAAATATCCCTTACCTGTGCTAAGTCAATTTTATCAATGTCATCAACAATTACTAAGATTTTTTTCTGACTTTGGGACTCGATCGCACTAGCTATAATGTTAATTTGGGCAACTAAATCGGTAATTCTCCGCTCATACTTTTGTTTGATTTCCTGACGAATAGTCGAATTAATCTTGAGAATTCCTTTAATGTGAGCTAGTAAAGAAGAAAAGTTAAAACCCGTTTCGACAGTGGCATCTGCTTGATTGGTTTCGGTGCGGATTTGTTCGGCAAACCATTGATAAAAGCTTTTTTTAATAGAATCTTTAATAGTTAAATTTTGGGCTTCCGCTTCTGACATCATCTGAACGGCGATCGAGAATAAAATATTAACATGATTTACGTCTGACATTTCGATCGAGTCTGAGATCGAGAAGAAAACAACAAAATAGCGATCATCTAACTTTCTTTTAAATTCGTAGAGTAGGGTTGACTTACCACAACCCCGATGTCCTGCTAGAATAATTTTTCCGTCTTCCGAAGGACTATCTTCTACCAATTGTTCTAATTCGTCGATAATTTCTGTGCCGTATTTGACAGCAAAACGCTGTAATTCTTTATCCGATCGCAGGGGTAAAAGTTCCAAATTGCGATAGGCTTCTCGAAAGGGTTCCAGTAAAGGACTAACCATGAGTAATTAAATTAGACTGTGTGTTGTGAAGATAATTAGCCACAAAGAAAACCAGAAAAAAACTAACTGATAACTGATAAGTAGTTATAATTAAATTGAAGATGGATCCCCCCTGCCCCCCTTGATAAGGGGGGTGCCGATCCCCCCTTAATCCCCCCTTAATAAGGGGGGTGCCGATCCCCCCTTAATCCCCCCTTAATAAGGGGGGTGTCTGACAACTTTTAACACCTACCTACTTAACTGATAACTGTTATTTTTCTGCTGCCCAACTGTCGGGAGTGTAGGTTTTTAATGCCAAAGCATGGATGGCTTCGGTAGCCAGTGCCGATTGTAAAGCGCCATAAACCATTTGATGCTGTTTAACGCGGGTTTTGCCAGCAAATTCGCCAGAAATAACCACCGCTTCCAAATGATCACCACCTCCCGTTAAATCCCGAACCATCACCTGTGCATCGGGGATTTGTTCTTGAATCATCGCTTCTACTTGGCGAAAGTCAACCATCGTAACTCCTCAAAACAATTAAAGATACTCTGATCCCATTGTTACCGAAAGCTCGTCAATGGGGACAAAATTTACTGCTGTGGGGGGGAGTTGTTAGGAGTTGCCGATGTGGGAGTCGGTGCGGAGATGGGTGTGCTGACAAATCCCATCTCGTAGAGTTGTTGATAGCTTTTTTGTCCTAATTCACTGGTGGGGTTTTGGGATTGAATCACCTGAATTAACAAAGGAACCGCCAATTCTGGCTGATTTTGCGCTCTATGAACCAAAGCAAGCTTATAGGTGGCTTCATCCCGCATTTGTCCCGTGTTTAAAGCACTTTGACGCTGAGAATCGAATACTTTTGGGTCAATTCCTGAGAAACTATTAGCTAATTGCAGATGATAGTTAGATAGTTGGTTAAAAATCCGGCGCGCTTGATTGAGTTTGTCCACAGCGACATCGTATTTAGCGGCATTAATAGCGGTGTTCGCTTCTTCCACTAAACGTTGTCCCCCCTGGAGACTCAGGACACTATCAGCTTGATTTAAGGGTTTTAATTCGTTAGGATCGCTGGCAGGAGTGTTAGAGTCGGGGGTTTGTGCTTGTCCGTTAGGTGCGAGCGCAATCACTAAACCGATCGCCAGACTGAACAGATAAATTAAACTATAAGGCTGTTTTCGCTTAACCATAAAATTTCTCGACTTAATGTTCCTGAGGGGAACGGCTATTTTTTTTGACATCGACAACTGACCTATAGTAGCTTTTTTGGGGCAGTTTCGATCCTACCCCAGCTTTCTAGACGTTAGATCTAGCGGTTTTGTCACCATAGCAACCGCTGTTTTTTCCCGAAGAATCAGTACAAGTACCCAAAAAGTTAGTTTATCTCCCCGATTCATGGTTTAAACACCGATAAGTCACCCCTTGGCAAGCTGTCCAGATAGAATAAAGAGAAAGTAGGAGTTTAGTTAAAATGTCTTTATCGCTGATTACCCGTAAGTTTACGGTGGAAGAATACGAAAAAATGGCAACCGAGGGAATAATCAAACCCGATGAAAAAGTGGAATTAATTCGAGGAGAAATTATCAAAATGTCACCGATGGGAACCCTTCATGCTTCTAGTGTAGATAGATTAATACAATTATTCTATCAAAAGTTAGGACAGAAAATTATTCTCAGGGTGCAAAATCCGATTAGATTAAATAATAATTCTCAACCAGAACCAGATTTAAGTTTACTAATACCTCGATCAGATTTTTATGTTGCTGCCCATCCTTGTCCTCAAGATATATATTTAATTATTGAAGTTTCCGATTCTATCCTCGATTATGATCGCTATACTAAAATCCCTCTTTATGCGGAAGCAAATATTAAAGAGGTTTGGATCGTTAATCTCAAGGAAGAATGTTTAGAAGTTTATTGCTATCCTCTGCATGATAGTTATCAGGATATTCAGAAATATTATCGAGGTGAAAGTATTTTTATTGAATCCCTTCCAGAAATAGAATTCACTAGACCTCTTGCATAATTTTTTTATGGTATAATGGAGGGTTTTGCTTTTTTCTCAATTCTTAGATTGAAGTGGAAAAAAGAATAAAATGTGATCTTAGGTCAGGAAATCATCTATAATT
>NZ_SFBV01000355.1:0-21389 GCF_007095585.1 Microcystis sp. M_OC_Ca_00000000_C217Col | reverse complement strand
TCAGTTAAGTAGTCATGCAAAATTAATTACCTGCCCGATCGAGCTAAAACCCTTACGGGGCAATGATCGTCATGTGTAAATAATTTTGCCTAGGTACTTATCAGTTATCAGTTATCAGTGAATAATCTCACTTAATAAACTCGGCTCTTCGGGAATTGTTAGGCAATGGAGGAGGTGATAAGGGATGAAACCATTATAGAGAAAGACATTGATGCGGTTTTTGGTAATCAATTAAGTCTCTTGCCAGATAAGTATTTAGTCGATTTATACCACCAGATCGAATCATACCAAGTAACGAAGAAACATAAACTGATAACCTCAAAACTGAATCGGGAGGCAGAGCGATGAAGGATTGCTTATCAACCCCGAATTCTGACTGATTACTGATTACTGATCACTGATTACTGATTACTGAAAATGCACCATGCTTCTATTCGGACGGCTAATATCCATCGGGCGATCGCTTTTTATCAACTTCTCGGTTTTACCATCGAGGAAAGATTCACCACGGGTTATACTTTGGCCTGTTGGCTAACCGGGTTAAACGGACGCATCGAATTAATCCAAATTCCCCAACCGAAACCTGCACCCGATGCCTTTGGTGATCAGCATTATGTGGGTTATTATCACTTGTCTTTTGACCTAACAGAAAATGTCAGCAATTTACCAGAATGGTTAGAAAAATTAACAAATAACTTTCAGCAAGCTCATCAAGAGGATGCCGATCTATATCAACCTTTAAACATTCTTTTGCCACCCCAACAACAGATGATCGGCGATCTTGTCTATGAAGTCACCTTTATTGCCGACACAGACGGTTTACCCCTGGAATTTATCCGTAGTTTAACGCCGAAATCAGCACTCAAGCTCTCCATAACTGAGATGGAGGCGACAGTGCCAGCAAAAACTCCCTAGCTATACCAGTCTCCTCCAGCTGATCTGCATAAAAACTTAAGAATGATCCCCGTCTGGTGATAGACTTTTGACTGTTAAGGAAACAAACTCACTAGATAAATCATAGATCAGCTGTAGGGAGGATCATCGAGTGGAAAGTACGCTAGGGTTAGAAATTATCGAAGTGGTCGAACAGGCTGCCATTGCCTCCTCGAAGTGGATGGGTAAAGGCGAAAAAAATACCGCCGATCACGTCGCTGTGGAAGCGATGCGCGAACGGATGAATAAAATCCATATGCGCGGTCGCATCGTTATCGGAGAAGGGGAAAGAGACGAGGCTCCCATGCTCTATATTGGCGAAGAAGTGGGTATCTGTACCCAAGTTGATGCCAAACAATATTGTAATCCCGACGAATTAGTCGAAATCGATATCGCCGTCGATCCCTGCGAAGGCACTAACTTGGTTGCCTACGGTCAAAATGGTTCTATGGCCGTGTTAGCGATCTCCGAAAAAGGCGGATTATTCGCTGCCCCTGACTTTTATATGAAAAAATTAGCGGCTCCCCCAGCAGCTAAAGGTCATGTGGATATTAATAAATCGGCGACGGAAAACCTGAAAGTTCTTTCCGATTGTCTCAATCGTTCGATCGAAGAACTGGTGGTAGTAGTTATGGATCGTCCCCGTCACAAGGAATTAATCCAAGAAATCCGCAACGCTGGGGCGAGAGTTCGTCTGATCAGCGATGGTGACGTATCGGCCGCTATTTCCTGCGCTTTTTCGGGAACTAATATTCATGCTCTCATGGGTATCGGTGCCGCTCCGGAAGGGGTAATCTCGGCGGCGGCTATGCGTTGTCTGGGGGGTCACTTCCAGGGACAATTAATCTATGATCCCGAAGTGGTCAAAACCGGTTTAATCGGTGAAAGTCGCGAGGGTAATATCGCTCGTCTGCAAGAAATGGGGATCACCAATCCCGATCGCGTTTACGGTTGCGAAGAATTAGCCAGTGGCGAAACCGTCCTCTTTGCCGCCTGTGGGATCACCCCCGGCACCCTGATGGAAGGGGTACGCTTCTTCCACGGTGGCGCTCGTACCCAAAGCTTGGTTATCTCCACCCAATCGAAAACCGCTCGCTTTGTCGATACCGTTCACCTGTTCGACCAACCCAAATACATTCAACTGAGATAATTCTCTGACCCGGTGGGGTGGGTATGGCTCACCTCGCCCTCATTGGTAAAAATATATAAAGTTTTTTTTCAAACATCTTTTATTTGCATCCCGATTGGGACTAAATTGCAACAATTAGAGACATAACGCACTGATCTTTATCAATAATTTTTGTAGCCTGAGCAACATTTGTAGGAGAACATAAATGAATATTGCTGTAGTGGGCTTGAGTCACAAGACAGCCCCTGTGGAAATTCGTGAAAAATTGAGTATCCCGGAAGCGAAAATCGAGTCCGCCCTTACCCACCTCAAGGGTTATCCCCACATCCAAGAGGTGGCTATTATCAGCACCTGTAACCGTTTGGAGATCTACGCCGTGGTTACGGATACGGAGAAGGGCGTGGTGGAAATTACCCAGTTTCTCGCTGAAATCGGGCATATTCCCCTTAATGTCCTGCGTCGTTATCTGTTTACCCTACTGCATCAGGATGCTGTCCGTCATCTGCTCCGGGTATCCGCCGGTTTAGAAAGTCTTGTCCTCGGTGAAGGGCAAATTCTCGCTCAAGTTAAAAATACCCATAAATTAGCTCAGAAGTACAATACTATTAGCCAGTTACTCGATCGCCTGTTTAAACAAGCGATGACTGCCGGTAAACGCGTCCGCACGGAAACCAGCATCGGCACAGGAGCCGTATCGATCAGTTCGGCGGCGGTGGAGTTAGCCCATGCTAAGATGACAGACCTCAGCAGCAAAAAAATCGCTATTATCGGGGCAGGGAAAATGTCCCGATTATTAGTTACGCACCTTCTGGCTAAGGGTTCTCAGCAAATTGCGATCGTCAATCGCTCCCAAAGACGGGCCCAGGAGTTGGCCCGTGAATTTCCTAACCTACCGCTGCAACTATATGGCTTAGAAGAGATGATGGCTACGGTAGCGGCATCGGATATCGTCTTCACCAGTACGGGAGCCACGGAACCAATTTTAACTAAAAATTTATTGACAGAAGTGACGATTGCTGCTAACTCGCTGATGTTAATCGATATTTCCGTTCCCCGTAACGTCCACACCGACGTGAAGGAATTGGCCCAAGTGCAAGCTTTTAACGTCGATGATCTCAAGGCGGTGGTTGCCGCCAATCAGGAAAGTCGCCGTCAGATGGCTAGGGAAGCAGAGGCACTCCTAGAGCAGGAAGTGGAAGCTTTCGAGCTTTGGTGGCGTTCTTTGGACACTGTACCGACAATTAGCTGTTTAAGAAGCAAAATTGAAGATATTCGCGAACAGGAATTAGAAAAAGCCCTCTCCCGTCTGGGGACGGAATTCGCCGAAAAACACCAAGAAGTTATCGAAGCAATGACCCGCGGTATCGTTAATAAAATCCTTCACGAACCCATGGTACAACTGCGGGCCCAACAGGATATCGAAGCGCGTAAGCGCTGTTTACAATCCCTGCAAATGCTCTTTAATCTCAGTGTCGGAGAAGAATATAGTTAGAGTCCGACAATTGACAAAAATTAAGGGCGATTCTATTGGTCTGTCAAGCTGATTTTGAGGGATTGGGAGCCGATAATTTTGCCGGATTCCCCTATCCACAATTTCAAGATTGACAGACCACTAAGCGGTTGACTCTCTAAATTACTCGTTAAGACTGTCCATGAGTGCCGGAGTTGGCAGCAGGGAGCGGTATAATTAATGGACATCTCCAAGAATTAGAACCCAGTCACAGCTTGCTTTTATGCCATCTGCTAATTAAATGGTTCGATAGTCGTTGTTGATTCAATTTAACTGGAAAAATATGGGGCAACTAATTTTCTAGGAAATTGAGTCGCAGCAAGTCCTTCAAGGAGATCCATCTTTATATTTAATTCCAAACACCTACTTAAGATGGTGATTTAGTTCAATTCAACAAGCTATATGGGGAGATGAATTAATGGGTAAACCTTCTGAAAAAAAGCAAGAGAACCGGTGGAAATGGTGGGATGACTTTAAAAAGCGGAATGACTCTAAAAAAAAGCAAGAGAACCGGTGGAAATGGTGGAATGACGAGGAAAATCTCAAATCGATTGAGTATTACGGATTAATCGACCAAGAGATCCATCGTGAACACAATCTGATTGCCAATCGAATGAACTGGTATGTCACTTCCCAGTCTTTTTTGATGGCAGCATTTGCAATTTCTGGTAATAATAATTATCGATGTGTGATAATTTTTGCTTATGGAGTCGTGAAATGCTTATTGGGCAAGACTTTTAGGGCTATTTTGCGGATATTCTATCAGTATAGACCTCGTTTCCACACAGAAACCAGAAGAGCCGGTTTCTATCTATATCTTTACCAATACTAGGAATTGTGACATCATTTATTATTGGAGTTTCGCTTTATGCGGCTATCGCAGCTATGGCTCTACTTAAGACAGAAAAAAAACGCATCCTTAAGCAGGATAAGTATTTAGGAAATATTTCTACTTTTAAAGCAAGGTTTGTTGACAATGAACATACTTGGATTCATCGGTGGGGGATTTTCCCGGCTCGTTCTATTCCTGTTTTGTTTTTTATTTTCTGGTTCATTTTTCTATACTTAGCGACACAAACTAAAATATGCTAGAGTGACATGACAAGCACTTTCGATTGGGATAGTCGAAGAGAAGCTGACAATAAGGCTAAACATGGTGTGGACTTTGAGACTGCTCAATATGCGTTTTTCGATCCACATCGTTTGATTGTCCATGATGTCCAACATAGTGACTCAGAGGAACGTTGGTTTTGTATTGGTAAGGTAAAAGACCGGGTTTTAACGGTGCGTTTTACTTACCGCGATGGAGTGATTCGTATATTTGGCGCAGCTGAATGGCGTAAATGGAGAAAATTCTATGAAGAACATAACCCCTGATCCCGCAAAACCGATTGGTAAGGTGACAATTGTCGAAGACTTTTTACCGCCACCAGAGCAGCTAATACCGAATCAAAATACTGTCAGGATAACGATGGAATTTTCTAAGGAGAGTATTGAGTATTTTAAACGGGAAGCTCAACGTCATAATGCTTCCTATCAATCCCTGATTCGTAATCTTGTAGATGCTTATGTCAGACAACAACAGCAGTGAGTATAATTAGCCCCGATGGGTTACGCTACCGCTAACCCATCCTACAAATGATTGTGCCTCCCTACTTAATTGGGATGATCAACAAAAAAGCGATCGAAGGGACAAAAATTGCTACACTAACTGACGTGACCTCAATTAAAGACGAGATTGATATCCTATGCAACGCCGTAAATTTTTGCTGATTAGTGGCAGTTTAGGCGGTTTTAGCTTGGCAGCTTGCGCTCATCAAATTTTACAGCCTGTTACTTCCAAAAATCCCCCTGAGTCGGCTGTTAAACAAGCACAAAAGGGTAAAAAAGTCAAGATAATTGTGATTAGTGACCTTAATAGTCAATACGGTTCCACTACTTACGATCCCGAAATCGATCGAGCTATCCCCTTAATTATCAATCATAAACCCGATCTCGTCCTCTGTGGTGGCGACATGGTGGCAGGACAAAAAAGCAGCTTGACAGAGACAGCAATTAACGCTATGTGGTCAGCCTTTGATCACCATATCGCCGCGCCCCTGCGAGCTGCTAAAATACCCTTTGCTTTTACCATCGGTAATCATGACGCTTCTGGAGCTTTATCCGCAGGAAAATTTATCTATGCTAAGGAGAGAAAATTAGCCCAAGATTATTGGCAAAACCCCCAACATAATACAAGTTTAAATTTTATCGATAAAACCGGCTTTCCTTTTTATTATACTTTCACTCAAAATGGTATATTCTATCTAGTCTGGGATGCCTCCACTCATTTAATCTCTCAGGAACAACTAAATTGGGCAGCAAAAAACTTGAGTAGTAGCGACGCTAAAAATGCTAAAATGCGGCTAGTAATCGGTCATTTACCCCTCTACGGTATTGCCGTGGGCAGAAATCGACCGGGGGATTATTTAGCCGATGCCGAGCAATTAAGAGCGTTTTTAGAGGGCCATCAGGTGCATACTTATATTAGTGGCCACGCTCACGCTTACTATCCGGGTAAACGGGGGCAATTACAATTATTACACGCAGGAGCTTTAGGCAGTGGACCGCGACGGTTATTGAACAGTGAACAAGCACCTAGAAAAACCCTAACAATTGTCGATATTAATCCCCATCAACAGGAAACAGTTTACACCACCTACGACATGAAAACCCAAGAGGCGATCAATATTACCAGTTTACCTCCTTTAATTATGGCTCCCAACGGGCAGGTTTTACGTCGAGATATTCCATCGGTTAACTAGAAAGGAACTCCCATAATGGCCACTGTCATCAGCACCGTTAATATGAAAGGAGGAGTAGGAAAAACTACCCTTACCGTCAACCTTGCCACCTGTTTAGCTAAATTTCAGCAAAAACGAGTCCTTGTCCTCGATTTAGACGCTCAAATCAGTGCGACTCTTAGTTTAATGTCCCCCCACGAATTCGCTCAACTGCGTCGCAAAAAACGCACTTTAAGCTATTTATTAGAAGCAATTATCAAACCCAATCCCTACAATAAATTAACTATTGATGATATTATTGTCCCTTCAGTCTGTGAAATTAAAGGCTTAGATCTACTGCCGGGAGACATCGAACTATATGATGAATATGTCGTCTCAGAAACCCTGCACCATCAAGCAATTTTACAGGAAGATTTAGGCTTTGATCATGCTTGGAATAACCTAGAAAGAGTCTTAATTCAAAAAATCATTGATCCCATTCAAGACCGTTACGATTATATTATCATGGACTGCGCTCCGGGCTATAATCTTTTAACTCGTAGTGGTCTCTGTAGCAGTCATTTTTATTTACTACCTGCCCGTCCAGAACCTTTATCAATTGTCGGCATTCAGCTATTAGAAAGAAGAATAGTTAAACTGAAAGCTAGTCATCAAGAAACCGCACCGATTAACCCCGGTTTACTCGGTATAGTTTTTATTCTTTCCGGTGGTGGTTTACTTAGTCGCTACTATAATCAAGTCATGCGCCGGGTACAACAGGATTTTCAATCCCATCAAATTTTTGCTAATGCGATTCCTATGGATGTTAATGTAGCTAAAGCCGTGGATATGTTCGTGCCTGCGGTGGCAGCCATGCCCTCTTCTAGTGGTTCCAAAGCTTTTATGAAACTCACAGAAGAATTCTTGATGAAAGCCAAAAAATAGGAGATAATTACTATGGTCATTGAGTGGTTAGAATTTCAAGTTAACCCCGAAGCGAGGGAAAAATTTATCCAAAAAGATCAAGAAATTTGGACAAAGTTTTTAGCAAAACAACCTGGTTTTTTAGGTAAGGAGCTTTGGATTAATCCCGCCATCGAGGAAGAATTAATTATCGTTGTCCATTGGCAAACGCAAGAACAGTGGAAAGCTATCTCCAAAAATTTACTTGATGAGACCGAAGCCAAATTTTCTCTAGCCATGGGAAAAGATAATTATCAATTACTCAAAGTCAAGGAATTTCAAGTCAGAAAATTCCGAGAAAATTGTCAGAACCATTTAGAATCTATGCAGCCCAGATAAAAAATCAATTCATCTTTTTGTCCCCGGTCAACCTAGCCAAACTTGTCATGAGGGGCTAAAGTGTGCTATAAGCAGTCAGACCCTGCCCTGGTCTTTATTCTTTCCCATTAGGTAAATTACTGATGACTCAACCGAAACGCGCCCTAATTACCGGCATCACCGGTCAAGATGGTTCCTATCTGAGCGAATTATTATTAGAAAAAGGCTATGAAGTCCACGGTATCATCCGTCGTACCTCAACTTTTAACACCGATCGCATCGATCATATCTACATTGACCCCCACCAGCCCGATGCTAAATTATTTCTTCATTATGGCGACCTCACCGACGGGACGACCCTGCGGCGTATCCTCGAACAAGTGCAACCGGTAGAAGTGTATAATTTAGGGGCCCAATCCCACGTTCGGGTTAGTTTTGATGCCCCAGAATACACCGTTGATGCTGTCGGTGTGGGTGTCTTAAGACTACTAGAAGCAATTCGGGATTACCAAAAAAGAACTGGCATCGAAGTGCGTTTCTATCAAGCAGGTTCCTCGGAAATGTTCGGGAAAGTCATGGAAGTTCCCCAAAAAGAAACCACGCCATTTTATCCCCGCAGTCCCTACGCTTGTGCGAAAGTTTACGGTCACTGGCAAACAATCAACTATCGGGAATCCTACGACTTATTTGCCTGTAACGGCATTTTATTTAACCATGAATCCCCCCGGCGTGGAGAAACTTTTGTCACGCGCAAAATTACCCGCGCTTTGGCCCGAATTATTGCCGGACAACAGAAAAAACTCTATCTAGGAAATCTCGATTCTAAACGGGATTGGGGTTATGCTAAGGACTATGTGCGGGCGATGTGGTTAATGTTACAACAGGAAGAACCGGATGATTATGTGGTGGCGACCAATGAAACCTATTCTATCCGGGAGTTTCTCGATATTTCTTTCCAATACGTTAATTTAAATTGGCAGGATTATGTGGAGTTTGATCAACGTTATTTGCGTCCAGCGGAAGTGGATTTATTGATAGGAGATTCCACAAAAGCCAGAGAGAAATTAGGCTGGCAGCCTTCGGTGACGTTCGAGGGACTGGTAAAATTAATGGTAGATGCGGATTTAGCGGCTTTGGGGATTAATCTTAATAACGGTGGTGATAGCCAACAGTTATTAAAAGATTTGGCTTATCTTCGCAATCGTTCGATGACAACTGTGGATTAAAGAGGTGAAAATATGCTGAATTTAAGCGAACAGAGAATCGTCGTCACCGGGGGGGCTGGATTTTTAGGTCGGCAAGTAGTTAATCAATTAATTGCAGCGGGGGCAAATCCCGCAAAAATTACAATTCCTCGGTCCAAAGATTGTGATTTAAGAGTTTGGGAAAACTGTCAACGTTTAGCCGACCAAGAAGATTTAATTATCCATTTGGCTGCCCATGTGGGAGGTATCGGTCTCAATCGGGAAAAACCTGCCGAATTATTCTATGATAATTTGATGATGGGAACCCAATTAATTCACGCTGCCTATCTAGCAGGAGTGCAAAAATTTGTCTGTGTGGGGACAATTTGTGCCTATCCAAAATTTACTCCAGTACCTTTCCATGAAGACGATTTATGGTCAGGATATCCCGAAGAAACCAATGCGCCTTATGGTATCGCTAAAAAGGCTTTATTGGTACAATTAGAGTCCTATCGTTTGCAGTATGGTTTCAACGGAATTTATCTTTTACCGGTGAATTTATACGGGCCAGAGGATAATTTTGATCCGGGTAGTTCCCATGTAATTCCTGCTTTAATTCGCAAGGTTTATGAGGCACAACAACGGGGGGATAAACAACTTCCTGTCTGGGGAGATGGTAGTCCAACCCGGGAGTTTCTCTACTCCACCGATGCAGCGCGAGGCATTGTCATGGCCAGTCAATTCTATAATGAATCAGACCCGGTTAATCTTGGTACAAATTATGAGATTTCTATCAAAGATTTAGTGGAATTAATCTGTGATTTAATGGGTTTTGATGGCGAAATTGTTTGGGAAATAGATAAACCGAATGGTCAACCGCGACGCTGTTTAGATACAACCCGCGCTCAGGAAAAATTCGGTTTTGTTGCTCAAATGGAATTTAAAGAAGGTTTGCAAAAAACCATTGAATGGTATCGGCAAAACGCCGCTTAGTCTTGATAGCAGGTGTGTTAGATTAATAACTAACACACCAGATTTTTTTAAGCTTACTGACCGGTAAAATCAGAACGAAGGGTTAATTTTAAATCCTCCTTCGGGTTAATTGACAATAATTCCACCGATTCTCCTCGTAATAACCACCCAGCTAATACTTCTAATCCTCCTCCTCGTAATAATCCCTCGCTAACCGGTTGGTCAGAAGTAAAAGAAGCGAGGACAGAAGCGGCGGATTTTCCTAATACTGCACCCTGAATAATTTTGTCGGGGTTAACTCCTTTAATTATCCTTTCTAGACGAGTGAAAACTGCCGAAATAGCATCAATAGATTTTTCTTGGGGTTGACGGGTTTTTAAAAAGATTTTTTGGGATAGAAAACGCGAACCTTGACCATCGGGTTTAATTTCTCCGATAATCTGACTACCATCGGGAATAATTGTCTGTCCTTGGGAATTTTTGATATTATCGGTAACGGTCAGTGATAAAGAAAAAGTTTCTTGTTTGGTTAAAAGAATTTTTTCCCCTTGCTCGTATTTTACAGGGATGTCCGTCCCAGCAGGAATTAATCGGTCATTCCCCAAAGGAATTGGTTTAATTGGGTTAATTGGGGCGAATTGACGTGCGATCGCAGGAGTCAAGGAAAGGGAGACCACAACGAAAGAAGCACTTAAAAGCATTGTGAATAGGGTCAGAGGATGATGACGACCCTGCTTTTGAAAATTTAGCATCTTACCCTTGAGTTTCCTAGTGGGAGCGAATTAAAGATAAAGACGAAAGCGGAAAAAAGTTTGTTTCCAAGCAAGAAAATGCGGGAAAAAGGAGAATTTTAGCAAAAAATAACTGATATTTCCGACTAACTGCCAGTTATTAGTTTATTTGGTCTATTGAAACGCCAAAACTCTTGATTTGTCCGCAGTTCTTAGTTTGGCACGGTTAATGGGGAACAATAACTATTTATGGGAGAATTATAGGTTCAATCCTATCAAAAAAAAATCACCCGATCGAATTAATTTTAAGTTTTGCGATCGAGATTGCCGTCACGACCAGTCCTCCATCCCTATAAACCAAGAATATTCTCCCCCATCACCCGCGAACCGGATGCTGTTGCTAGAATAATCTTCATAGTCCCCCAGCTACCGAAACGAGCAAAGAGAGAACCGCCACTTTATCAACTAATCAATTATGGATTTACTCGAATACCAAGCCAAGGAAATATTTGCTCAGGTAGGTATCCCCATTTTACCTTCCCAACCAATCCACGAACCGGGGGGACTAAAAAGATTAAACATTCCCTACCCCATCGTGCTGAAGTCCCAGGTACGAGCGGGAGGACGGGGAAAAGCAGGGGGGGTGAAATTTGTCGCTAATACCATTGATGCGATCGCTGCTGCCCATGCTATCTTTCATTTACCGATCGCCGGAGAATATCCAGAGGTAATTCTAGCAGAAGCCCGGTATAATCCGCAACAAGAGATATTTTTAGCCATTTTACTCGATTATCATCTGCAAAGACCGGTTTTACTGGGTGCGAGTCAAGGGGGGATGGATGTGGACAGTTTACTGGCAACCATGCAAAAAGTGGTCATTGAAGAGAGATTTTCCCCCTATCTCTGTCGGCAATTAGCCGTATCTATGGGTTTAAGAGGGTCTTTGATCGAGTCTATCAGTCAAATTCTCGAAAAAATGTATAGTCTCTTTGTCAGCAAAGATCTCGATATTATCGAGATTAATCCCCTGGGTATCAACGAAACTGGGGAAGTGATGGCCCTAGATGGCAAAATAACTGTTAATGATGCCGCTTTAGCCAGACATCTCGATCTTCTGGCCTTGACCCCACCCCAATTACAATCCCCTTGGTCGATAATTGATCAAACTGGCCGAATAGCGATGATCAGCAATGGCCAGGGTTTGATGTCCACTGTCTGGGATGCCTTAGCCAGCAAGGGAGCAAAACTAGCAGCCTGGCTTATACTGGAGGAAAGACTAGAATTAGAGCAATTAAACGAGCAAATAGAGTCCGGTCTGCAACAATTCCAACTATTGGCCGATTTAAAAGTGATTATCGTTGATATTATCAGTTATCCCGACTTTGGCCAAAAAGCGATCGAGACTATTAGTAATTACTACCGCAGTTATAGCCCATTATCACCCAGCCGGGGCAGCGGCGAACGAACGATCCGGGCCACCCGACAGGAAAGACAAACCTTGCAACCTCGATCTTTTCTCAATCCCACCCTACCACAAATAATTTTTCGCGTCCTAGCTGACAACCAAGCGATCGATCTCAGTCAGAGTTTAGCTGATGTTAACTTTCATTGGTTAGAGTCTTTAGAAGAGGTGGTCACTGCAGCCATTAAATTAGCCTAGAATCAGTGATCAGTGATCACTGATCAGATGTGAGTTTTCAGTTCACAAGGGACGAATCTAAAACCTTTGACTCTCGCCTTCAGAAGCTGATTGCTGTTTACTGTTTACTGACCACTGAAAAAAACTACCATCAACAGTGTCTCACAGTAGCTGGTTATAATTAAATTAAAAATGGATTTTAGGTTCGATCCCCCCTGCCCCCCTTGATAAGGGGGGTGCCGATAGGCGGGGGGATCTGACAACTTTTAACGCCTACCTACTTAACTGAAACAACTCCCAACACTTAATATATGAAATGGACAGATAAGGATCAGATAATTATGCAAGGGATCGATCGACCCCTAGGCAAATATTATGCGGCAAGATTGAAAACCCAGGGAACCTGTTTAGTAGCGGGGGTGGCTAGTGGCCACGGTGGTGAGATAATCGCAGAGATACCAGTGTTTGATCTAGTGGCCGAGGCCGTTGCTGAAGCAGGGGAAATCAAGACCAGTTTAATTTTAGTCCCCCCCAATCAAGTCCTAGATGCGGCCTTAGAAGCGATCGCAGCAGCCATTCCCCAATTAATTATCGTCACCCCCGGAGTTCCCCCCTTGGATCTGGTGGAATTATTAAAGATAGCTAGTACCACCGGGACATTAATTCTCGGACCTGGCAGCCAGGGTGTAATTATTCCCAATTATCTTTGGTTGGGTATTTGTGAACCCAGTTTTTATCAATCGGGGACAATCGGTCTGATCACCCGCGGCGATCGCATAGGGGATGAAGTGGCGAAAACTTTAACAGCGGCCGGTTATGGTGAATCTATGGCGGTAAATTTGGGTACTGACGGCATTATTGGCTCCAATTTGTCCCAATGGTTGCAGGTTTTCGAGGAAGATGACAATACCGAGGCAATTCTCCTCGTCAGTCAGGTGGGAGGAAAGGCCGAAATCGAGGCAGCCAAATATATTGCCTCGGCGATCGAAAAACCGGTGATTGCCTATCTTGTGGGGTTAAATGCAGCGATTGAAACCAATTTCGGCGATACAGAAACAATTATTTCTAACCAACTTTCCTACTCTGTTGCCGCTAAGAATACCAGAAAAGATAGCTTACGTCATTTTCAAGAAGCTGGGGTGACAGTGGTGGAAAAATTAGCCGATTTACCTGCCTCTTTAGGGAAAGTCTTGTCCTGAATTTGACCCCATTGCTCCAATAATACTTATAATCCGACAATATTCTGCCAAAATAAGCACCTAACAGGATGGGGGATTTTCGATGACAATTCCTGAGAGCTACTATATCATGGTAGATCACCTGTGATTCCTCAGACTGGCCAAGATAAAGATGGCAACAGGCAAAAATTAGGAAAAATCAGCGACAATCGAAACGGCAAGATCAAAAAAAATTCTATTCTAGATTGACCCTTTCAGCAGACCAGCTATCTCACCCTTCTAGACAACGACCCTAAGGATAAATTCTATGGCGCAACAAAATAACCTAAAAACCGACAATATACACCAAATCGATCCCTATTGGGGTCCCCGATGGCTCGTAGAAGAACGGGACGCTTGCGGAGTCGGTTTTATTGCCGATGTACGCGGTTCTGGTAGCCATCAACTGATCGAACAGGCACTTTTAGCCTTAGGTTGTTTGGAACACCGGGGAGGCTGCAGCGCCGATCAGGATTCCGGTGACGGTTCCGGTATGATGACCGCTATCCCCAGAGATGTCCTCGCTCCTTGGTTCGCCGAAAATGGCTTAAATATGCCAGAATCTGAGCGCCTAGGGGTGGGTATGGTCTTTCTTCCCCAAGCGGACCAAGAACGAGCCGAGGCTAAAGCACACATTGAGGAAATTGTCAATAAATATAATATTAAGATTTTAGGTTGGCGCACTGTTCCCGTCCTTCCCCAAATCCTCGGAAGACAAGCAAGGGAAAATCAACCCTACGTCGAGCAAATTCTGGTTACTTCCCCCGATTTAGCCGGTTCTCAATTCGATCGCCTACTCTATATTGCCCGTTCTGAAGTCGGTAAGCAACTGGCCGATGATTTCTATTTCTGCTCCTTTTCCTGTCGCACCATTGTCTATAAAGGCATGGTACGGGGCGAAATCCTGCGAGAATTCTATCTAGACCTGCAAAATCCAGCCTATAGCAGTCAATTTGCTATTTATCACCGACGTTTTAGCACCAATACCCAACCGAAATGGCCTCTCGCTCAACCGATGCGCTTATTGGGTCATAACGGCGAAATTAACACCCTTTTGGGCAATATTAACTGGATGTCGGCCCGGGAACCCGCTTTAGAAACCCAAGGTTGGACCCACGAAGAATTACAATCCCTGACCCCCATTGTTAACCCCGCTAACAGCGACTCCTATAACCTCGATAGCGCCCTAGAATTATTGGTGAGAACCGGTCGCAGTCCCCTAGAAGCGGCTATGATCCTAGTGCCGGAGGCCTACAATAATCAGCCGGATTTACAGGATTATCCCGAAATTATCGACTTCTACGAATACTATAGCGGTTTACAGGAACCCTGGGACGGTCCAGCTTTACTGGTATTCAGTGACGGGGGAATCGTCGGTGCTTGTTTAGATCGCAACGGTTTGCGACCGGCCCGTTATAGCATTACTAACAACGGTTATATCGTCGTTTCCTCGGAAGCGGGAACTATTCCCCTCGATGAAACCACCATTATCGAAAAAGGTCGTCTCGGCCCTGGTCAAATGATCGCAGTTGACCTAGAAAAAGGCGAAATTAAGCGTAATTGGCCGATTAAACAGGAAATTGCCCGCTCTAATCCCTACGGTGAATGGGTGAAATCCCAACGCACCTTTATTGACAAAGAAACAGCGATAGATATTCCCGCTCCCAGTCATCTCCTTCCCCTGCAAACCGCTTTCGGTTACACATCCGAAGATGTGGATCTGATTATCGTTCCCATGGCAGAACAGGGAAAAGAACCGACTTTCTGTATGGGTGATGACACTCCCCTAGCAGTCCTCTCCAGTAAACCCCATCTTCTCTACGATTACTTTAAACAACGTTTTGCCCAAGTTACTAACCCTCCCATCGATCCTTTACGGGAAAGTTTAGTCATGTCCTTGACTATGTATCTGGGACGACGGGGTAATATCCTGAAATTGGGGGTTGATGACGCACATTTACTGAAATTAGACTCTCCCCTGCTCAATAATGCGGAATTAGCCAAAGTTAAAACCTCTAGCTACAAAACAGCCGAACTTTCTACCCTTTATGATCTGACCACCGGACCAGGGGGATTAGAAGATGCGATCGCTAATTTGTGCGCTGAGGCTGCCAAGAAAGTAGAATCGGGAGCAGAAATTTTAATTCTCAGTGACAGGACTGCTCCTATTGACGAAAAAACTAGCTATATTCCCCCTTTATTAGCTGTTGGTGCCGTCCATCATCACCTGATTCGCTCACACTTGCGTTTAAAAGCTTCGATTGTGATCGATACGGCCCAATGTTGGAGTACCCATCACTTCGCTTGTCTAATTGGTTATGGTGCTTCCGCAGTTTGTCCCTATCTGGCCCTAGAAACGATCGCCCAGTGGTGGATCGAGCCAAGAACGCAGAAATTGATGGAAAACGGCAAATTAGAAGCTATTAGCCTCGAAAAAGCTCTAATTAATTACCGCAAATCCGTAGAAGCAGGATTACTGAAAATCCTCTCGAAAATGGGTATTTCTCTCCTATCTTCCTACCATGGGGCGCAAATTTTCGAGGCGATCGGATTATCGGCAGATTTAGTTAAACTAGCTTTTAACGGTACTACCAGTCGCGTCGGGGGTTTAAGCATTGCTGAAGTAGCCCAAGAAGCGATCGCATTCCACAGTAAAGCTTTCCCCAATCTTACCGCTAAAAAACTAGAAAACTACGGTTTTGTCAACTACCGTCCGGGGGGAGAATACCACATGAATTCCCCGGAAATGGCGAAAGCACTCCATAAAGCAGTGGCTGCTCACTCCCAAGGTGAAGGATATGACCATTACGAAACCTATCGCCAAATCTTGCAGCAAAGACCCGTTACTGCATTGCGCGATTTATTAGAATTTAACAGCGATCGAGCCTCAATTGCCATCGAAGCAGTAGAATCGATCGAAAGTATCCTGCAACGCTTCTGCACAGGGGGAATGTCCCTCGGTGCCTTGGGCCGGGAAGCACACGAAACCCTAGCGATCGCCATGAATCGCATCGGAGGTAAGTCCAATTCCGGAGAAGGGGGAGAAGATCCGATCCGCTACACCAGCTTAAGCGATGTGGATGAAGAAGGACATTCCGTGACCATGCCTCACCTAAACGGCTTAAAAAACGGTGATACGGCTAATTCTGCCATTAAACAGATAGCTTCGGGACGTTTTGGAGTCACTCCCGAATACTTAATGAGTGGAAAACAGCTAGAGATTAAAATGGCCCAAGGAGCAAAACCGGGAGAAGGAGGTCAATTACCTGGGAAAAAAGTCAGTCCCTATATTGCCATGTTACGGCGATCAAAACCGGGTGTTACCTTGATTTCTCCCCCTCCTCACCACGATATCTACTCGATCGAAGATTTAGCGCAATTAATCTACGATTTACACCAAATTAACCCCCGGGCCAAAGTTTCCGTCAAATTAGTGGCCGAGATCGGTATCGGCACAATTGCGGCCGGAGTTGCCAAAGCTAACGCTGATATTATCCAGATTTCCGGACACGATGGTGGTACAGGTGCATCACCCCTAAGTTCGATTAAACACGCGGGTAGTCCCTGGGAATTGGGAGTAACGGAAGTGCATCGGATGTTAATGGAAAATCAACTGCGTCATCGGGTGATTTTGCGTGCAGATGGGGGACTAAAAACCGGTTGGGATATCCTCATGGCTGCTCTCATGGGTGCGGAGGAATTCGGTTTTGGTTCCATTTCCATGATTGCCGAGGGGTGTATCATGGCCCGCGTCTGTCACACGAATAATTGTCCTGTGGGAGTCGCTACCCAGCAGGAACGTCTGCGCGCTCGTTTTCCAGGAATTCCCGCTCATGTGGTCAATTTCTTCACTTTAGTGGCCGAGGAAACGCGGCAATTATTGGCGAAATTAGGCTATCACAGTTTAAATGAGGTGATTGGCCGAGCAGATCTGTTAAAAGTGCGCTCCGATGCTCGTTTAACTAAGACAGAATCCCTCAATCTTGATTGTTTGTTGAATTTACCCGATGGCCGTAGCGATCGCTCTTGGTTGCAGCACGAGGAAGTACATAGTAACGGTGCTGTCCTCGATGAGGAAATTCTAGCCGATAGCGAGATTAAACAGGCGATCGAGCAACAGGGAACCGTCAGCAAAACCTACAGGATTGTCAATACCGATCGCTCCGTCGGGGCGAGAATTGCGGGGGTAATTGCCCAAAAATACGGGAATGACGGCTTTGAAGGCGAAATTAAGCTCAATTTCCAGGGTGCGGCCGGTCAAAGTTTCGGAGCCTTTAATTTACCCGGTGTCAATCTCCATTTAGAGGGAGAAGCTAACGATTATGTGGGTAAAGGCATCTACGGCGGCGAAATTGTCATCTTACCGCCCCAAAACGCCAATTATCAGCCCGAAGATAACGCTATCATCGGTAATACCTGTCTCTACGGGGCTACCGGTGGGGTATTATACGCGAATGGTCGGGCCGGTGAACGTTTTGCTGTCCGCAATTCCACCGCGAAAGCAGTTATCGAAGGGGCCGGGGATCACCTCTGTGAATATATGACCGGGGGGGTAATTGTCGTGCTTGGTTCCGTCGGTCGCAACGTCGGCGCCGGGATGACGGGAGGATTAGCTTATATTCTTGATCCCTCCCTACCGGAGAAACTTAACCCCGAAATTGTCAAGATTCAACGGGTTGGCACGGCTGCCGGTGCGGAACAGTTAAAATCTTTAATTGAGGCCCATGTAGAACGCACTAATAGCCCCAAAGGTAAGTTAATTTTAGCTAATTGGGATAGCTATCTCGGTCAATTCTGGCAAGTGGTCCCTCCCTCGGAAGCGGATAGTCCCGAAGCGCAAATTAGCGCGGAGAAAACCTTAACTTCGGTGTAATTTCTTTGGGGTGCGTTACGCTTTGTTAACGCACCCATTGATTAATTTTTTGACTGCGGAGTTGATTAATGGCCATCCCCACCACCTATACTAGCTATACCCAAGCACAAGAACATTTTATTCAGGTTTTAGAACAAGTAGAACTGGGAAACTCGATCGTTATTGTCCAACGTCAGGGTCATCATGATGTGGCCTTGATTGCTGCTGACGAATTATCCGCTTTATTAGAAGAAGTTTATCTTTTGCGCTCTCCAGCTAATGCTCAACGACTTTTTCAGTCCTTAAATTGGTCAAAAGAAAGATTATCTCAGACAGCTGCTACCACTTCTCTAGAAGAATTACGTCAAGAATTGGAGACCGAGATTGAGCAAGAAAAAGCCACAGAAGTCTGAAACCGAAATTGTGCGAGTTTGTCCTGAATTTGCCCCACAATTTCGCGAAGATTTACAGTGGTGGGCTCGCAATAACTCCCAAATCTGGGAACGTCTTTGGGACTTAATTGAAGCAATACTTGCAGAACCTTTTTCTGGTATTGGTAAACCTGAACCTCTTAAACATCTTGGCTCTAATTTATGGTCAAGAAGAATTAATTTAGAGCATCGTTTAGTTTATCAAGTCGAGAATAATCGAATTTTATTTCTGCAAGCTCGCTATCATTACGAATAATTATCCCTAATCCAGTATCTCCAAATTGATTATATCGGGGCATATTAATCTTAATTATCTAGACTACAGTTTTTATCGCTGCATAAGTCGGAACATTTGCTAAAATTAGGATATATTTAGGTCTTGCTGAATAATGGTAAAACCCTTTTAAAATAAAGCTTTTGACCTGTTAAAGTCCGATGTTTATGCTGCGAAAATAGGATTGGGACTTTCAAAAACCTTGCATTATCCTTCTTGTAGTACATCGCTTGGTACAAAAAACAAGGGCAACAAAGCCTGAAACGACCGGCTACTGACGACCGGCTACTGACTCCTACCCCCAGGAAAAACTTTTTGCCGCAGACCCTAATTAGTACACAAACTAAAAGCAAGCTGTGACTGGGTTATAATTTTTGGAGATGTCTAATGTTTGGCAACTTTTAAGAAGTTGCTATACCTATCCCTAACTCATAGTTATAAATAGCCGCCGTGGGTGGGTGGAATTAAATATAAGATGAACGTAGGTTGGGTTGAAGCATGAAACCCAACGCCCGCATGGGTTACGCTACCGCTAACCCATCCTACAAATAATTGTGCCTCCCTACTTATGTCTTCGACGACGATTCCGATATTTACAGGATAAGATTTTCAAGATTTTGAGTTTCCTATTTATAGGTTCAATGATAATCCTTTCTTTGGCTAAAGGCTTGTTATACTCCTTTTCTAACTCTGTTAATTTTCTATTTTTCGGTTTCTTTTTCGGTGTATAACTATTACTATGATATGCAGCTATTCCCTGATAATCTAACTGTGATAACTGATAACCACTGTCTTCTCTGCTGGTAGTTAAAGGTTTTCAAACCTTTATATGTATCTTTAACGCCTTTTTCCGCCGTATCTTTAGCCGCAGCAACCCCACCACCAGTCAACGCGGTGACAATCAGAGAAATTGGTTCTATTGTTTGATACTCCCAATAAAATATTGCTGACTAAATCTTAGATCAAAACAATTTTTCATAGTAAGCTAAGACGCATTTTAACCGCCTATCCTTAGATTAGCTGAATCTCCCCCGCCCCCCAACCCCCCCCCGACATCGGGGGGCAAGGTAGGATGTTGTCTCTTGCCTTATCTCAACAAGCAATTTAAATTCGCGGGCAGCGGATCATTAACTCCCAATCCAACTTTAAAAACCCGCTCCCTGATCTCCACTTCCCGCCCTCCTATACCTTGATTCTTCCACCACAGCGGCCGACCCCGCTTGATTGTAAAGATTTGTTTAGCTTGACCAGAGGTTGATAGTGCATAGGCTAAGATGAATTTCAAATGGATTCAAAATGAATTTCAAGCGAATTTCAAATGGATTCAAGATGAGCCAATCTGGTGAACTGTCGTATTTTAATCATGGAGTTGCCATTTTGTGAGTAAGAAATGGTTCGCGGATAACAGTTTGTCGATCGGGCGGACTCCTCTAGTGCGCCTTAATCGAATCGTTGGCAACAATCACGCCACGGTTCTGGCCAAGATTGAAGGTCGCAATCCGGCCTATTCGGTCAAATGTCGTATTGGTGCGGCCATGATCTGGGATGCGGAACAACGGGGACTATTGGGGCCGGGCAAAGAACTGGTGGAACCCACCAGTGGCAATACAGGCATTGCCCTAGCCTTTGTAGCCGCCGCTAAGGGGATTCCCCTGACCCTGACCATGCCTGAAACCATGAGCTTGGAGCGGCGCAAACTGTTGCTCGCCTATGGAGCCAATCTGGTGTTAACAGAAGGGACTAAAGGCATGACCGGAGCGGTGGCAAAGGCAGAAGAAATTGCCGCATCTAATCCCACTCGCTATGTGTTGTTGCAACAGTTCCGCAATGCTGCCAATCCCCGCATCCATGAGGAAACCACCGGCCCCGAAATTTGGCAGGACACAGAGGGGGCGATCGATATTCTCGTGTCGGGTGTGGGAACGGGCGGAACCATTACGGGAGTTTCGCGCTATATCAAAAAAACCCAAGGAAAACCGATTTTATCGGTAGCGGTGGAGCCAGAAGCCAGCCCCGTACTATCCCAAGCCCGGGCAGGTCAGCCCC
Source organism: Microcystis sp. M_OC_Ca_00000000_C217Col (assembly GCF_007095585.1). Classification (NCBI taxonomy): domain Bacteria; kingdom Bacillati; phylum Cyanobacteriota; class Cyanophyceae; order Chroococcales; family Microcystaceae; genus Microcystis; species Microcystis sp. M_OC_Ca_00000000_C217Col. The sequence continues at coordinate 428 of NZ_SFBV01000355.1, read as the reverse complement.
TAAAGTCCGGCCCCCACAAAATTCAGGGCATTGGGGCGGGGTTTATTCCCGAAGTTCTGGATTTATCCCTCGTGGATGGGATTGAAACCGTTTCCAACGAAGAGGCCATTCTTTATGCCCAACGGTTGGCCAAAGAAGAAGGGATTATCTCCGGCATTTCCTGCGGTGCCGCCGCCGCCGTCGCCGCTCGCTTGGCACAACAACCCGAACACCAAGGCAAAACCATTGTCGTGATTTTGCCAGATTCCGGAGAACGGTATTTGAGTTCCATCCTGTTCCAAGGGGTATTTAATGAGCAAGGGTTAGTAGCTTGACATCCTCGCCGCCCTAAAAGTGCGGCGATTCCTAAACCTCACGATTTAAGTTTCTGCTTCCACCACCGTCGCATACCACAGTTAAAAAACCATGTACTGTCTTACACAGAGTCC
>NZ_SFBV01000354.1:0-6021 GCF_007095585.1 Microcystis sp. M_OC_Ca_00000000_C217Col | reverse complement strand
TGATAATTGACCACTGTTGCATTTGGTAAATCGAGGAGTTGATCAAAATTTATCCACATAACCCACCTCCTGTTCTGTGTTACTATTATACCATGCTCACACAGAACCTAGAAGAGCCATAAAAACAATAGGTAAATAATTTTATTTTTCCTAAAAACAAGATAGAGACGCTGCTGACAGCATCTCTAAATGATTATTTTTGGTTCAATTGAGGATAAAAAAGAGGTAACTAGCGCAATTCGGCGTTAAACTCGTTAAAAGAGCGTCTTTTTAACTCTACCGATTCTGATCGAGGCAGAAGATCAAAAACCTTTCTTAAGACATCATCCACATCTTCGTATTTAACATTGCCCAAACCATCATAAACCACTTTACCCTGTTGGTCTAAAACCACTGTTTGGGGAACCCCGCCGCGATAATAGTAACCCGGTTCATCGGCACGATAGGAAGACTTTAAGGGGATAGAATCGACACTTACGGGGATAATACTGGCGGCGCGACCATAAAACTCTTGAAAACGGGAGACAATTGCCGCAAATCGCTTACAATCGCTACTATCATCCAGATAATAGACAATAATAGCCGGAATTTTCCGTTGAAAAGTTTCCGCTAAATTTAAACGCGGTGGTACGAGGGAACCATTACCCGCATAGACCACAAAAATATTACCATCAAGGCGATCGTCATCGATTCCCGCATAGGCGCTAGGGGTTAGCCAAGGAGAGAAACTCGTCAGAGCAACAATGAGAAAGACAAGACAGATCCGAAGACGCAGCCGATAACGAGATTTCATGATCAACAGGGTTAGAATATTAAGACAATTTTTAGTTTGACATACCCCACGCCGTAAACGGACGTGGATTCTTCTAGCATCACTGCTGAGAATTTCTGGCTCAACGAGTCCACTTGAATTAGATTCCTGGCGAAATCCCACCCAGAGGTGGTTCTCTCCTCAGACTTTCGCTCCCTTACAGAAGCCTGTTTTCGTATGCCCTACGATACAGTTCAAAACCTCTAAAATAATTGGTTTCTCTGGTACTTGACGCTTAGAGCTTTTACCTATAGGAGCATTCCCCTATAGAACCCCATAACTCTAGTTTTCAAGGTGCGTTCATCCTGCGATGACTGGGTTTTTTAAGCGGTTGCTTACCCGGCCCGCTATTCTTAATATCATACATCACATAAAGTCGCCCTAAAAGGGCGAGGCTTTAAACCCAATTTTTAGTGTAAAAAATCTTGTGACCTTCGAGCGCGATAATTCCCAAACTACCCCGCGAGTCATTGCCGCTAACTCGCACTTTGCCGATACCTATTATGCCATTCTAGGACTACATCCGAGCGCCTCAGTGATCGAAGTGCGACGCGCCTATCGGGAACTAAGCAAACGATACCACCCCGATACTACCGAACTCAGCCCCGAAGTGGCAAAGGTTAAATTCCAGCGTCTTAACGAAGCTTATGCCACCCTGAGTAATCCCGATCGCCGTTCCCTGTATGATTTACAGATAGGTTACTCGCGCTGGAATGTCATCCAAACCATCCCCGATAGCGATCAACCCATAGCTAATCGTAGCGCCTATCTCGATCCGACTGATCGGCCCCTATCTTCGGGAGAGATTTTTGCTTTGTTTATCTTGGCACTCACCCTGCTCGGCTGCTTGTTACTGGCGGTGATTATTGCTATGCTTCGAGGAGAGAATGCTGTCACTGTAGCCCAATTATTTTTGATTTAGATGCGATGAAGATTCCCACTGCTGATACTCCCCTCTATAATCATCCCTTACCGGCGATCGAAGCATGGCTAGTTAAATTAGGTTGTCGGAAAAATACCGAGAATGTCCACTGTTGGACTGTGGAAAAACCGACATGGAAAGCGGAAATCTGCCTCGATATCGAAGAAATCACCGTTCGTTACCTTCGGGCAGCCAATGACGGCAGTGACATCAATCGCGCTTTTAAATACTCCCTGAGTCGCCAAGATATCGAATCGGCGGTTTTTTCTGGTCCCTAATCATCGGCCAAACTTTTGACTATTTCCAGTACACTTGTTCAGACTGAAATCAAAGCTCCCCCACAACTGGAACCGCTGCCGGCAGTGCAACCGTAGCAATAGGAAGCGGTTTGTACCTCTGTAATTAGCTCTAAAGTACCCGCTTGTAATAAATCCGGCAGGGTTAATTTTTGGCCTTGACTGGTGCAAGCGGCCAGACCCTCCATCTGATTAAAATCGCAGTCATAGATATTACCCAAATAATCGATCGAAAGCTGATTACGACACATCAAATATTCGACAGTATCGCCATTAAAATGGTCTTCGAGGAATTGAAGATAGGGTTGATAGAGTTGCTGGTGTTCCAGATGGAAGCGCGTCCTGCCGACGGGTAGGTTAGTGATAGTAAACAGATTGTTAAAAGAAATATTAAAATGTTCTTGCAAGAACTTTTTGTAATCCTGTGTTAGGGATACCTGATCCGGTGTGAGAGAAAAATTCTCTGACTTAGGAATCTGGGGATTATAGACTAAATCCACAATCAAATTCGGCTCTTGAGCGTAGCCAAGACGGTTTAACCATTGTAAAGCAGCAATCGATCGATCATAGACTCCCAGACCGCGCATTTTATCCACATTATCGGCAAGATAACAGGGTAAAGAAGCCACCACCCGCAGCTGATGTCCAGCGCAATATTCAGGAATATCAGTAAATCCTTTCTCGAAATAAATAGTTAAATTCGAGCGCACAATTACCTCTTTTCCCGCTTTTCTAGAGGTTTCCACAATTGGTTTAAAACCGTAGAGCATTTCGGGAGCGCCGCCAGTCAGATCGACGGTTTTAATTTGGGGAAATCTTGCGATCAGTTCGATAATTTGTTCGCACACTTCTGGAGTCATTTCTTCGGAGCGAACTGGACTAGCTTCCACATGACAATGGCTACAAGCAAGGTTACATTTTTTTCCCAAATTAATTTGCAGAACCGAGATTTTTTGCTTAGTTAAAGGAGTTTTTAGTTTCTCGAAAAAAGGAGTCATGGGAGAGTAATCAGTGAACAGTAATCAGTAATCAGTAATCAGTAATCAGTAATCAGTAATCAGTAATCAGTGAACAGTAATCAGTGACCAATAATTTGTGTGATAATTTTTGCTTATGGAGTCGTGAAATGCTTATCGGGCAAGACTTTTAGGGCTATTTTGCGGATATTCTATCAGTATAGACCTCGTTTCCACACAGAAACCAGAAGAGCCTGATAAGTAGGGAGGCACAATTATTTATAGGATGGGTTAGCGGTAGCGTAAACTATGCGGGCGTTGGGTTTCATGCTTCAACCCAACCTACGTTCATCTTATATTTAATTCCTGATAACTGATAACTGAGGGATCGAACTTGTCTCGACCGTACTTTTTTAACAGCAACCGCCCCCATTATAGTGCCAAGTGGACTCGGTGATGAGGATATCTTGGGGAGAGAAACGAGCCAAGTTGCTCGCAGTTTTATCACAGACGGCCACTGGCAATCCTTTGGCTAAAATATGTCCAGCACCATCATCAAAAATTGCCTCCGTACCAGTATAAATAGCAGTTTTGCCGGTAAAAATACAGGCCCCATCTTCGGGAATAGCTACTTTAAAAGCCACGGAATCTAAACTTTCTAAGAGGAGCGGCTCGGCTAAATTATAACTCTGACAGTCCAGTAAACGATAGGGACGACGGGCCCGAATTTCTACCTGACCAAAACCAGCAGCGATCAACTGTTGAATATAATCATCGTAGGTCAAGGCCCCCGATAGACACATAGCGCGTAAACGCTGATCTTCTTGCAAATGTTCGGGAATTGGACGAGGGGCGATCGGATCACTCATCAGTAAACGTCCTCCCGGTTTTAAGACGCGAAAAGCTTCCCGTAAAGCTAACTGTAAATCGGCTGGTTTAAAGATATTAAAAAGACAATTCTGCGCCACTACATCGACGGAGGCATCCTCCACCGGCAATTCAAAGGCAGAACCATCTCTAATTTCCACAAAATCGAGACTAAACCAGGGATTTTCCAGCAGCGCTTCGCTGAGATTTCTTTGGGCTGCCCAACGCATTTCTGGCACTGGATCTACCGCAATCACTCCCCCCGGACGACGGGAAAAATAGGCGAATTGCAGTGCTTCTAAACCACCACCCACACCCACATACAAAACCCTAGGAGAATTGCCTAATTCATTGGCCTGCACCGTCGTGCCACAACCATAGTTCATCTCCTGCATAATGGCAGGGATTTTTAACCCCAGTAGTTGCAAAGGACTGCTTTGAACACAACATAGCCCCACTTCGGGAGTTTGGGCCACTTCGCTGTAAAATTTGGCAGTAGCTTCCAGATAAGTCATTTTCATCCTTTAAACTCCTTTTCTCTGATCAATTCAAGGACCGACTTCACATCCTCGCCCAACGCTATCGTAGCATTCCTACTGACCTATAAGCGGTTAAAATTCGTCTTAGCTTATCTTGATGCTCCGGGATCTCGAAATAAGTACCTAGGCAAAATTATTTACACATGACGATCATTGCCCCGTAAGGGTTTTAGCTCGATCGGGCAGGTAATTAATTTTGCATGACTACTTACCGCAACGCCGAAACCTGCGGGATCGCTTTCTAGTCTAGCCTATTTTCTATACACCTGATCGTGACTACCAATATCAATTAACAAGATGATAACTTCTCAATATTCTCCATCTTCCGAAAAACTAAAAATAATTCGACAATCGTAAGCCACAGTACAAGACCATAACCCTTCTAAATTACCACTTAACCTATGGGTTTTTAAAGACAGTGTAAATGGGTCTTCTGCCAGCTTTCTAAGTACATCGAAAATTTTAGGTTTTAACTGGGGATTTTTCTTGATTAGCTTCTTAAACGAACGCTTAAACCCATCACTCCATATTAGAGCCATTGTTAATCCTCATTCAAATCAGCAATCAAATCTTCTGCGGTTCCCCTTCTGGCTGTTCCAGTAGCGATCGCCTGTTTCAATTCCTTAAAATTAGCTAAAATTTCTCTTTCTCTTCCTTTAGCTCTATATTGGTGGAAACGAGGTCTATACTGATAGTTTATTCCGCCAAATAGCACTAAAAGTCTTGCCTGATAAGCATTTCACGATTCCATAAGCAAAAATTATCACACAAAGTCGAGAAGAGCCAAATCTCTAACAATGACTCTTGTTCATCCTCTGATAAATTCTCAAAAGATTTGATCATTTCTTGCAAAGTCATCATTTTACCTCTTAAACTATTTTCCTTATATTTTAATTATTTTCAAAGATAATTTTATGGTAAACATCTGCGATTACTATCTGAATTTCCAAAGAATTTAAATGAATTATCGTATCATATTCATAAGCTGTAAACACCCAGCAATCGCCTTCCTTTTGAAAATGTTCAATATAACATTTTTCCTGAGAAATCAATAAATATTCATGAAAAGTTGCAATGGTTCGATAAGCGGCCAACTTTTCTTCTCTGTCGTAACTTGCCGTTGCAGCAGACAAAACCTCAGTAATCAAAACAGGATTAATTAAAGTATCTTTGCGTCCTTCTTGATAAGTGAGAGGTTCAGGCATCACCATAATATCAGGATAGGTAGCTATTTGACGCTCAGGTATCCATAAACGCTGATCGGTGACAAAAACGGCATAGGGTTGATTCTTTAGTCCAGTATATAAAGCCACTAATAAATTACTAATAATGCGATTATGAGTCGGTGTTCCTCCTGTCATAGCAATAATTTTTCCATCCAGATATTCATGACGAGTTTGGGATTGTATTTCCTGCTCAAAATATTGACTAAGAGTATATTTTCCAGTGAGAGCGGTCATAATGATGATTGTTTGAGAATAAGCATTTTGCAGCGTTTTTCATTGTTCCCCAATTCTAACAACAAAAAAGCACCCCCTCGCGGGAGTGCCTTTTCATTCAGACTAGGAATTAACCATTGATAGCAGGAGCGGTCAGAGCCACAGGAGCCTGTTCACCACTAGCTAAGTCT
>NZ_SFBV01000353.1:0-7508 GCF_007095585.1 Microcystis sp. M_OC_Ca_00000000_C217Col | reverse complement strand
TTCACCGTCGCCTTTTCTACCTAAAAAACCCCCAAGAGAAGCAATCATTCTGACCGCTTCTGGCCAAGGAGGGCGGCTTTTCAGGTGGCGGACCCTTTTTATGAATAGTGGCAAGCATCTCACCTTTGTAACCCCTAAATCAGGTTTTTATGTCAAGCTATTTTGAAAGCCTTGCTAGAAAACAGTTTTAGGGATAAGTATAATTACTCACTTGCATAAATGAGATGCTCCCCACACAAAAGAGATTAGGATTAATCCCATCGCTGAGGGTAAATATCAAGTGGAGTTATTGGGGTTGGATGTGTTTGACCCGGTTACAATGAAAGTGGACTCAGAACCGGGTAAGAATGTCCCCGCTTGGTTTCTCGATACTGACTACAACGGCCTATGTTTCCACGTCAATCAGGCATTTTTCCCCGTACCGGCGCTTGGGATTCGATTAAGAAAGCGGCTCTTCGGTTTGTGTTATGCAATGGAGCGATTTTTGTCAATTGTTTTTGCTCTAGAGCGAACTAATCAATTAAGTCTCTTGCCAGATAAGGATTTAGTCGATTTATGCCCCCCTATCGAACAGCTTTAAAGGGAACCTATGAGGAATCAGTCTGGGAACATCTAGCAGGGACAACCAGCGCACCTTTTGCAGTGGGAGAACATCGGCAAATTGCCGTTAAAGTGATTGATGACCGGGGGAATGAGTTGTTAGTGGTTAAGAGTTTAAATTAGCAGAATTAAAGAAAAGAAAACTAATATGAATGCTTACAAAAAATATGTGACAATTGAGCGATCACATCAGTTGATTTTATCCGATTTACCCTTTCGATCCAGTCAAAGAGTAGAAATTATTATTTTAGGCGAAGATAGTCAGGAAACTAACCATCAATTAGAGGAGTTACGGCAAAAAATTGATAGTGCAACCGAGCAAATTTTAGCGGGTAATGTAACCGATGAGGAATTAGTTTTTGAGCAGTTAAAAACAAGATTAAGAGAAGAATATGGCTTAAAATAATGGCAATTTATCAATTCTCCCAAGAGGCAATTAATGATCCGGGGTCAGCGCATCTCAAACGCCATTGACAATTGACCAATTTTGTTATCCGTTTGCTGTGTGAGCATTTCAAGCGATACCAGTCAATCAGAATAGTTACGAACTCGATCCATTTGGTCGATTGTTGCTCAACAATTGAGAAGGCAAATTCTACCCAAATATGCCCAAATTGTGGGTAGGCAACCTACATAAAGTTCATTTTGTCAAGAATTTTTAAGATGCACTTACCCTGTGTTAATTTTCTGGTTTGACCCGGTTACAATGAAAGTGGACTCAGAACCGGGTAAGAATGTCCCCGCTCGGTTTCTCTATACTAACTACAATGGCTTATGTTTCCACGTCAATCAGGCATTTTTCCAGCTTTAAAGGGAACCTATGAGGAATCAGTCTGGGAACATCTAGCAGGGACAACCAGCGCACCTTTTGCAGTGGGAGAACATCGGCAAATTGCCGTTAAAGTGATTGATGACCGGGGGAGTGAATTGCTAGTGGTTAAGCAATTAAAATGAGTTGGAGGTCGTTATGGCAATTGAAATTAAATCTCTAGTTCCTAAATTTGGACCTGATGGTAACTACCATGTAGGCTATATTGGATTTACCTACAGTGAAGGAAATATCATCTCTGAAGGAATCGCCTATTTTACCCGTTGGCATCGAATGAGCGACATAAAGGTTTCTCATGCTTTAATTGTCACCGGAGACAATAAATGTGTTGAAGCTCATCTTGAAACCGGAGTTGCTGAAAAAGATTTGAGTGAATATTTTAATGATCCGCACTGTCAAATCTTTTTCAGAAAACCGAAAGGATTAACTTCGGATATAGCCAAAAAAATTGTCGAAAAAGCCGAGGAGCAAAAAGGCTGTAAGTATGACCTTGATTTAATTGAACACATGGTAGAAGTCCACAGCATTGTAGGGTGGACAATTAATAAGCTAACCCGAGGTGGCTACGAAAACCGTATTACTCTGGCTCATGAAGGAGATGACAAGTGGATTTGCAGTGAATTAGCTGCTCATTGCTTAGATGAACAGCCAGAATACAAAGACAAGGGAATACTAAGCAAGCTAGATGCAACAATAGATCCTCAAGAATTATTTGAAGATCAGACGATATTTGAGCCTTGGAAAAAGGCGTAATTTTCTGGACACCTCGAAAACTAAAGATGCTTATTGAGAATAACCCGGTATATGATGGTTAGTTTTCGCAATAAGACAATTTATCGGGGTGTCCTTCTTTTTTTCCTACTACTTCCCACTTAACATCAAAACCGTCAAGCCATGAATCCTAGCGAGTTTCTCAGTCGTGAGATTATACGTCCTTTAATCACCCTTGCCATTCCGGGAGGAGTGGCGATCGCTCCTTATGTTTACTTATTACATAGCAACGATACAGTTCGTGGTTTTTGGGAACAGCACGAAGTAGCGATGATTTTCTTTCTGCTAGTCATTTCTTTAGCAGTTGGATTACTTTTAGAAGATATTGGCGCAGAAATCGAAAAATTCTATCGAGATCAGTTTGATCCGACAGGAACCACTTGGAATAGTTATCTAAAAAAACCAGCTTACTCAGAATTAAAGGATTTAGAAACTCCCCCGACAGGTATTTATATTACTGAAACAGCTAAAGACTATATTAACTCAATTGTCCTTCGGCTGAAGTTTGAGTTAGGAATGTTTATAGCGATACTTTTTGCTTTTCCTGGTCTAGTTTGGATATGGCATTTGAATTGCGATCCGATAAACTACGTTTGGTTAGTAGGTTTACCTTTATTATTATCCTTGTGCGGATATCTCTTATATGAAGCTCTGAATAGCGTTGAATTACTTCATGAAACCCGAAAAGCTATTTTAAATGATAAGAGAAACTCTGGGATAATAAATGTCGGAGCAATTTTCAAAGCAGCAATTTTCGGAGCAATTTTCGGGACAATTTTAGGAGCAATTTTAGGAGCAAGTATCGAAGGAATTCCCGTAGTACTTCCCAGAATATTTAGCTCTATTAGCTTTAGCCAATTCGGTAGCTGGTTACAAACAGGAGCAGTCTTAGGATTTCTTTTGGGAACAACTAATGGAGCATTGTTTGGAGCATTGTTTGGAGCATTGTTTGGAGCATTGTTTGGATTGAGTGATCCAACATGGCAGCCAGTTTCTGGACTACTTCTTGGAGCAGTTTTTGGACTACTTTTTGGAGCAGTTTTTGGACTACTTTTTGGAGCAGTTTCTGGATTATTTTTAGGACTCGGTTCTAGGGGATTAATCAGTGCGGTGTTCGGAGCATTTTTTGGGGCATTTCTTGGAGCAGTTCTTGGATTATGTTTCAGTAACAACTCAGTAAATAAACCTATTTATGTAGTTATTTTATGCTTGATTTGGTTTAGTGTTTTAATATTTGTTGCTTCAGCATTTTTAGATACAAGACTATGTATTATAAATCCAGCAAATAATACTACAAAATTTTTCGCAAATCACCCCATTATTTTTCAAGGGAAAGCCTATGGACATATTGAGAAAATAAAAGCAAAAGTATCACAAAATGGAATAAATTTCCCTGAAAAAGAGAAGGTTGCCTTTCCCAGCCAAAATAAATGGTCATTTGACGAAACCTTGAGCAATACCAACAACTCTGAAATTCCCTACGATATTACTATAGATGGGTTAGATAAGCAGGATAATTTGATTGCAGAAGGCAAAGTAAGAGTAATTATTGTAGATCCTTAAAATATGTACTACGAAGTAAACCAACCCATCCTCAACTCACCTTTTGATGAACCCTTGATGAAGTTAAATCAGCCGTTTATCGAGCTTGCTTATACTTAGAATAATTCTATGTCAGCCAAAGATATTTTTCATCAATCCGTGTGTATTGCCCTCGAAAAAGATGGCTGGAATATCACCCATGATCCCCTTTATCTTAAAGTCAATGACGTAGAATTTTACATCGACTTAGGTGCGGAAAGATTAATTGCCGCCGAAAAATTATGTCAAAAAATCGCCATAGAGATTAAATCTTTTTTAGGGACATCTGAAGTCACCGAATTTCATCTCGCATTAGGACAAATCCTCAATTATCGGTTAGCATTAAAACAGGAAGAACCCGAAAGGATTCTTTATCTAGCCATTCCTCAAGATACCTATGAAGACTTCTTCTCTCGTCAATTTATTCAAGACGCTGTAGCAGAATATAAAATTAAACTTTTAATCTTTAATTCTCTCAAACAAGAGGTGGTATTATGGAAAGAATAAACTACTCTCAACTGATTCAAGACATTCTCACCCAACATTCAGTTAATGACAGCAAAAATGACAGAGAAACTCAACTTATTTTTGACACAAAACGCCATCATTATCAAGTCTTAAATATTGGGTGGAAAGAGCAAAAGCGAATCTATGGTGTGATTATTCATCTTGACATAAAAGATGACAAAATCTGGATTCAAAGAGATGGAACAGAAATCGGCATTGCCAATCAATTAATCGCTGCTGGTGTTCCTAAACAAGATATAGTCTTAGGTTTTCAGGCTCCCTATAAACGCAGTTTAACCGAATTTGCCTTGAGTTAATACATAAGAAAAAAATCCTAAATAAGTGTATGTCCTACGAAGTCAACGAACCTATCCTTAATTCCCCCTTTGATGAACCCTCACAATACTGGTTCATCCGAGAAGGTTATGAACCGGAATTAAAAGAAGGGAGAAGACCAGCTATCGTTTACCCACCCCGGGAAGGTAATACCGAATGGGAATTAGGACAAGTTCTCAAACTTTCATCCCCCGATGAATTTTTCCCAGGTTATGAAATGACCCTAGTTAACCGCATCAGGAAAGAAGTTAAAGAATGGAGAAGACAACAGTATCCCGGTGTCAGCCGTACCACCTTAGAACTATTAGAATACTGGAGCCGAGAAGGAAGAGAACATCGCCTATTTTTTGCTCAAAAAGAAGCAGTAGAAACCATCATTTTCTTAATTGAATCTCGCACCGACTTTCGCCAAGGGATTCATATTCCCCAAGATACCCCCATTGACAGCACCCTGAAAGCTTTCATCCGCTGCGCCTGTAAGATGGCAACCGGAAGCGTCAAAATAACAGTGATGGGGATGTTAGCAGCATGGTCTATCCTCAACAAAGTAGCAGATCGCAGTAACGCTAAATTCTCCGATATTGTCCTGATTATCTGTCCCAATATCACCATTAAAAGTAGATTACAGGAACTCAACCCCGACAACGGCGAAGCTTCTTTGTATCGCACCCGTGACCTCGTACCTTCTCACCTGATGGACAAACTGAGACGGGGTAAAGTCTTAGTGACAAATTGGCATATTTTTGAAAAGCGAGTGGTGGCTGATACCGATCAATGGGAACGGGCAGCCGCCTATATTATTGACAATCATCCCGCCACTGCAGCCTTTGTTAAAAATGAACGCTTAGGGTTTACTATTCCCAGACTTTATTATCCGTCTGAAGACAGCTAAATCTAACTATTTAATTTTAGAAACTAAAGGATGGGACGAACTGAGGGAAGTGAAGGAAGCAGCGGCTAAACCCTGGTGTAATGCCATTAATACCGACGGCAAACACGGTCATTGGCAATACTTTTTAACTGGATTGAGCAAAGTTAAAGAAGGAATTGATCAAGCAATGAGAGAAATCGAAGCATTAACCAACTAAATTTTCGATAACTTTTCTGGAAGGCAATCGCCGGTACAGAGTACCCTTGATCTTAATCAGAGAAAAAGTGCATGAGTGATTTTGGCGGCATTCCGCTCCCAATCAACACCCTGGATCGGGGTTGGGGAAGTGGCGAGAAAAAAAGCTGGTAAAATAACTCTAGGCAACCTTAAAAAGAATTCATGAAAGCGCAAACAACAAGTAAAGATAGCCTGATCCTACGGCAAGAAGTAGTGGGAGCGCGTCGCCCTAGTAACTATTTTTGGGCTGTAATCGTCTCTATTGGCGGTCTAGGGTTTCTCCTCGCCGGTCTTTCCAGTTATTTGAAGGTCAATCTACTTCTCGTTAGCGATACCAGTGCCTTGCAATTTATTCCCCAAGGAGTCGCCCTCCTCTTTTATGGCACTGCGGGGACTCTTTTAGCCATCTATCTCTGGTTATCTCTCCTCTGGAATGTCGGAGGTGGTTACAACGAGTTTAATAAGGAAACTGGCAAAGTTAAAATCTTTCGTTGGGGCTACCCCGGCAAAAATCGTCGCGTTGATCTCGATTGGCCCCTCGAAGATGTGCAAGCTGTGCGGGCCGAAGTGCGAGAAGGACTCAACCCGAAACGGGAACTATTCCTGCGGATTAAACAGCGTCGCGATATCCCTTTAACTCGCGTCGGCGATCCTATGTCCCTCTCGGAATTGGAAAATCAAGGAGCGGAACTCGCTCGTTTTCTAGAAATTCCTCTAGAGGGATTGTAGGCCTTTTTTCGCTCTTTTTGGCTATAAAATGATGAAGATAAGAAAATCTGGCTGGCTGTCTGTGGTTTGTGTTTTTTTAATCACAACGACCACACTTTTTGGCTGTTCTTCCCCGGAAGCTAACTCCACCCCCGATAATTCTATTATCACCCAAACCTCTCAACCTGCCAGTTCGGGCAGTGTCAACATGGATAATTACAAACCCCGCTTAGATGGAACTGCTGTCGTCGAGATGATCATCAAAGGTAAACCGGTAACGATCGAAATTGATGGCAATGCAGCCCCAGTTACTGCCGGTAACTTTGTGGATCTGGTGGGGAGAGGTTTTTATAATGGTTTAACTTTCCATCGCGTGGTTACAGAACCGCAGCCTTTTGTCGCCCAAGGTGGTGATCCCCAAGGTCGCGGAACCGGTGGTTTTGTTGATCCAGAAACCAAGCAATCCCGTTATGTTCCCCTAGAAATTCTCCTCAAAGACGAAAAAGAGCCGATTTATGGGCAAGCAATCGGTCAACAGGCCACGTCGCGCACTCCTATCGTCGCTTTACCCCATAAACGCGGTGCGATCGCGATGGCCCGTTCTCAACAACCTAATTCCGCTTCTTCTCAGTTTTATTTTGCCCTGTCGGATATCAATTTCCTCGATGGTGATTATGCCGTTTTTGGTTATGTCACTAAGGGAATGGAAGTGATCGATACGATTAAACAAGGGGATAAAATTGACTCGGCCAAAGTTATTTCCGGTGCAGAAAATCTGAAAAAATAGCGCTCGGATTGGGTGAGTCCGCGCGACGATAATTTAATCTTCGCCGTCACCCACCCAATCATTTAATATTCCGATAACTGATAACTGATAACTGATAACTGATAACTGATAACTGATAACTGATAACTGATAACTGATAACTGATAACTGATAACTGATAACGGCTCTTCTCGACTTTGTGTGATAATTTTTGCTTATGGAATCGTGAAATGCTTATCGGGTAACACTTTTAGGACTATTTTGTCGAAGAAACTATCAGTATAGACCTCGTTTCCACACAG
>NZ_SFBV01000352.1:0-33578 GCF_007095585.1 Microcystis sp. M_OC_Ca_00000000_C217Col | reverse complement strand
TTTAATTGATTAGTTCGCTCTAGATCAAAAACAATTGACAAAAATGGCCAAATGCTTTTCTACATAAGGGTTCCATCCCTTATATCCCCCGTCCATTGCATAACACAAACCGAAGAGCCATAACTGATAACTGATAACTGATTTTCCTATGTTCCCTGTAGATTTTCACCGCACAGAAATAACTACCGTTGCCGATCCTATTTATCTAGAAATCTTTAAAAATCTCTATCAATTTATTGCCGAAGAAATGGGGATTACTCTCCAAAATACGGCAGCAAGTGTCAACATTAAAGAGCGCCTAGACTTCTCCTGTGCTATCTTTGATGAGGTGGGAAATTTAATCGCTAATGCTCCTCATATTCCTGTCCATTTAGGCTCTATGGCCGATAGTGTTAAAAGCTTAATTCAGGATAAAGGGGAGACGATTCTTCCGGGGAATGTTTATCTGGCTAATAATCCTTATAATGGCGGTACGCACCTCCCAGATGTCACAGTAATTAGCCCTATTTTTGATCGCCAAAATCAGGAAATATTATTTTATCTTGCCTCCCGGGGACATCAAGCTGATATCGGTGGCATTACCCCCGGTTCTATGCCTCCCCATTCTGTCCATATTAGCGAAGAAGGAATTTTATTCGATAATTTTTTGCTGGTAGCGGCGGGACAGTTTCGGGAAAAAGAATTAATTAATCACTTAACTAATAGTCCTTTTCCTGCTCGCAATATCGCCCAAAATATTGCCGATTTTCAGGCACAAATAGCCGCTAATGCCAAGGGAGAAAGAGAATTACATAATATGGTTGATCGCTACGGATTAGCTATGGTTAAAGCCTATCAACAGTTTGTTCAAGATAATGCCGAATTAGCGGTTAGAAAAGCTATATCTGTCTTAAAAGATGGTGAATTTACCTATTATCTGGATAACGGTGCTGTCATCAAGGTCAGAATTAGCATAGATATTGATAATTGTCAAGCAACCATCGATTTTACTGGCACATCTGACCAGTTAAATAATAATTTTAATGCACCCCTAGCAGTGACAAGAGCGGCGGTTTTATACGTTTTTCGTACCCTTGTGGAGGAGGCAATCCCTTTAAATGCTGGCTGTTTCAAACCCCTCCATTTAATTATCCCATCTGGCTGTTTTCTTAATCCCGTTTATCCAGCTGCCGTAGTAGCGGGAAATGTGGAAACTTCCCAGACAATAGTTAATACTTTATACGGTGCTTTAGGCATTCAAGCAGCCAGCCAAGGGACGATGAATAATTTCACTTTTGGTAATCAAGAATATCAATATTATGAGACTATTTGCGGCGGTTCTGGTGCGGGGGCAAATTTTGCGGGAACTGCTGCCGTACAAACCCAAATGACTAATTCCCGTCTCACTGATCCGGAAGTATTAGAAATGCGCTATCCTGTGTTAGTAGAAAGTTTTAGCATTCGCCCCGATAGTGGCGGCAAGGGACAATATTCTGGAGGTGATGGTGTGATTAGAAGAATGAAATTTCAAGAGGCTATGACTGCTAATATTCTGTCGGGTAATCGCCTGATTCCCCCCTTTGGACTAGCGGGAGGAAAAGCCGGTAAAATAGGACGTAATGCCGTGGAAAGAAACGATGGAACTATCGAAGAATTGCCCGGCACTGCTACTGTAGAAATGAACCCCGGTGATATTTTTATTATTGAAACTCCAGGCGGTGGTGGCTATGGAAATTGCTGAACGATAACTTTAATTTTAATTAAGTACCTAAGCAAAATTAAGTAAGTGGTTATAATTAAATTAAAGATGGATCCCCCCTTAATCCCCCCTTAATAAGGGGGGTGTCTGACGATTTACTGATTAAATCATGACAATTATCTTAGCGATCGAAACCAGTTGCGATGAAACGGCTGTGGCTATTGTTAACAATAACCAGGTGTTGAGTAGTGTGGTTTTTTCTCAAATTGATCTCCATCGTCTCTATGGCGGTGTTGTGCCAGAAATGGCCTCGCGACAACACCTAGAAACCATTAATTTTTGTCTAGAAAAAGCTTGGCAAGAAACGGGGTTAACTTGGTCAGAAATTGATGGAATAGCCGTCACAGTTGCTCCCGGTTTAGTAGGTGCTTTAATGGTGGGGATGACGGCAGCCAAAACCCTCGCTATTGTCCACGATAAACCCTTTATCGGCATTCATCATCTCGAAGGTCATATCTATGCTTCCTATCTCGCTGAATCTGATCTTAAACCCCCCTTTTTATCTCTTTTAGTCTCTGGGGGTCATACCAGTTTAATCCATGTGCAGGCCTGCGGCAAATATCAACAATTAGGAACCACTAGAGATGATGCAGCCGGAGAAGCTTTTGATAAAGTGGCACGATTATTAAACTTAAGTTATCCGGGTGGTCCGATAATCGATCGCATGGCTAAAGATGGTAATCCCCAAGCTTTTACGTTACCTGAAGGTAAAATATCTTTACCAACCGGCGGTTTTCATGCCTACGATTCCAGTTTTAGCGGTTTAAAAACTGCTGTTTTGCGCTTAGTAGAGAAATTCGAGCCAGATAATTTACCCGTAGCTGATATAGCTGCTAGTTTTCAAGATACGGTAGCCAGAAGTTTAACCCGTCGGACAATCAATTGTGCCTTAGATTATGGCTTAAAAACTATTGCGATCGGGGGAGGAGTGGCTGCTAATAGTGCCTTGAGAAATCATCTGGAAACTGCCGCCAAAAATCATGATTTAACCGTCTATTTTCCGCCACTTAAACTCTGTACCGATAACGCCGCTATGATTGCTCGCGCTGCCGTTGATCATTATGATCTTGGTCATTTTTCTGACCTTTCCCTCGGTGTTCGTTCCCGTTTACCTTTAAGCGAAGTTATGCAATTATATAATACGTCAGATTTTTAGCTATCAGCCGTCAGTATTCAGAATTGAGGAGATGGCTTTTATCTATTCTCCCCATCACCCCACTTCATAATTCATAATTCATAATTTATAATGTTTGGCTTTTTAAATCTCAATAAACCCCCCGATTGGACTTCTCACGATTGCGTGGCCAAAGTCCGCAAAATTCTGAAGACAAAACGAGTCGGCCATGGCGGAACTTTAGATCCTATGGCTACGGGAGTTTTACCGATCGCCGTCGGTGCTGCCACCCGATTACTGCCCTATTTACCCGAAAATAAGGCTTATCGGGCAAAAATCCAGTTAGGACTCAGCACCGATACCGATGATATTACGGGAAAAGCGATCGCCACTTGTCCCTGTGGCGATTTAACTTTAGAGGCAGTTAAGCCTTATTTAGCGGAATTTATTGGCAATATTGCCCAGATTCCGCCGATGTATAGTGCTATTCACCAGGATGGTCGCCGTCTCTACGAATTGGCTCGCAAAGGGGAAATAATCGCAGTGGAGCCTCGTCAGGTCAAAATTGATCAAATTACGATTTTAGGCTGGTTAGAGGGCGAATTTCCGCAAATAGAGCTAGATATTCACTGTGGATCGGGGACTTATATTCGTTCCTTGGCCAGAGATTTGGGCAAGGTGTTAGCTGTGGGTGGCACTTTAGCCAGTTTAACTCGCACGGAAAGCTGTGGTTTTCAATTAGCTGATAGTATTAATCTGGAAGCTTTAATGGCTAATTCCGAGGGTTTAATTTCGCCTCGCATTGCCTTGGCACATCTAGACTGGATTTCTTTGACATCAGAGAGAGTTATCGATTGGTTTCACGGCAGAAAAATTAATCTCACCGATACAAATGTTATGAGCGGTTCTCTGGTTGCTGTGGAGTCTTTAGAAGCTCAATTTCTCGGCATTGGTGAGATAGTTAGCAGAGAAGATGAATACTACCTACAGCCTAAAATAGTTATTCAGCAATAGGGTTAATAATCAAAACTTTTTCTATATCTTAATTATGTTTATCTGGACAAACTAAGCTTTTTTATCAACAGTGATCCTCTTGCATAATTAATTTTTCAGGGTTCAAAAACGGCAAAAATAATGGTTAAATTGCCTAACATCTGTAAAGAGACCATTTAATTGATTATGATTGATTCTTAATTCTCCTGACTACTGACTACTGACTACTGACTCCTAACCCTAACAACAATTTTTGATTTTTACAAGAGGTCTAGTATAAACCCACTGATTATGATTTTTTCTGGCCACGATTTTTTTAGAAGCAACCAAAGATTTTAGACAAAGATTGAGCATAGAAACGGGACGATTTAAGCGTTGGCTCAATTCTTGAACTGTGATTCCTTGAGGATAAACTTGCATAAGTTCAAAAATTTGTGCGCTGGTATTTAATCCTTTTGTGGGACTAATAATCTTGATAGCCAAGGCTAGTAATCGGGAGAAACGACAGGCCATTAGACCCTTGTTTGTCGCTGCTTTGTTCCGATCGATCTAGCCTTTTTTTCGAGAAGTTATCAGGGTTTCAAGTGCTAATAAAACCCTGACGTAAATCGAGATTAATTTGTTCCCATAATCTCTTGAATAGCAGATAAAAGGCGATCAATCTCCCCATCGGTTCCGATAGAAATCCGCACATAATTCTGAATGCGAGGATGTTTAAAGTATCGCACTAATATCTGACGCTCTTTGAGTTGATTATATAACTCACTGGCACTAATGTGCGGGGGAGAAGCGAGGATAAAATTAGCTTCCGAGTCAAAAACAATAAATCCCAACTCGCGCAGAGAAGTAATTAAACGGCTGCGGGTTTGACGGACTTTTTGCCAAACTTGCTCAAAATAATTATGGTGTTTTAAAGCTGCTGTGGCTAAAGTTTGAGCAATGCGATCTAAATTATAGGAATCACGCACCTTATCCATCTGTTCGATAATTGCCCTCGAAGCAAAACCGAAACCGACTCTTAACCCCGCTAAACTATAACTTTTCGACATGGTGCGACTAATGATGACATTATCGTAACGGGAGAGAAAATCGAGATGATTGTCATCACTAAAATCCACATAAGCTTCATCAATTAATACCAATCCTGACGCATTAGCACAGGTTGCTTCTAAATAGTCGCGCTCAAGATGTTTACCGAGGGGAGGATTAGGAGAAGCGAGAAAAATTAATTTCGCTTCCGGACAAATAATCGGTCCTGCTAATTCAAATTGATCATTAGTGGGAAATTCGATAATATTTGCCCCGTGTACCCGGGCAATTGTCTCGTAAAGGGAATAGGTTAAATCCAAAAAAGCGACACTTTCGCCAGGGTTAACAAAAGTTCGCAGGGCGATATTAAGTATATCATCGGAGCCATTACCGGCGATTATCTGATTGGCTGTTATGCCGTATAATTCCGCCGCCGTTTGCCGTAACTCTTTGGAGATAGGATCGGGATAGAGTCGGACTTTCTCTAATTGCTCTTGCAAGGGGGCAAAAATTTCCGCCGGTGGGGGATAGGGATTCTCATTGGTGTTAAGTTTGGTAAATCCCGCGCTTTGGGGCTGTTCTCCCGGAGTGTAGGCGGGGGTTTGACGAACACAATCGCGTGTAGGTAGCATGAACTCTCTGGGGCGGCAATTTCTAGCAAGCTTTTTATTATAGCTGATTATCAGGGGTTGAATAGATGTCAACCCCCAATGGTAAAACTAATTAGGGTTCTACCCAACGGCCATCGGCTTTAATTAAATTAATCAACTCGCTTACACCTTCACTTTCGGGGACGCGTTTAATTTCCTCGCGACCGCGATAAAGGGCAATATAACCGGCCTGTTTCCCCACATAACCATAGTCTGCGTCGGCCATTTCTCCCGGTCCATTGACAATACAACCCATAACGGCGATATCGAGTCCGGTGAGGTGTTGAGTCGCTGCCCGCACTTGCTGCAGAACATCTTCTAAATTAAAAAGAGTGCGACCACAGGAAGGACAGGCGACGTATTCGACCATGGTTTTCCGCAGTCCCAGGGCCTGGAGAATACTGTAACAGACGGGAATTTCCTTTTCGGGAGCTTCCGTCAGAGAAACGCGAATCGTATCACCAATACCGTCCGCTAAGAGAGTGGCAATCCCGGCAGTGGATTTAATTCGTCCGTATTCCCCATCTCCTGCCTCAGTAACACCCAAATGCAGGGGATAATCCATACCTAACTCGTCCATGCGCTTAACCATGAGACGATAGGCGGCCACCATCACCGGCACGCGGGAAGCTTTCAGGGAAACCACCAGATTGCGAAAATCGAGGGATTCGCAGATGCGGATAAATTCTAAAGCCGACTGTACCATTCCTTCGGGGGTGTCGCCGTAGCTAAAGAGCATTCTTTCGGCCAGAGAACCGTGGTTAACGCCGATTCGCATCGCTTTATCTTGATCTCGCAGGGAAATCACTAAAGGTTTCAGGGTTTCGGCTATTTTTTCGCCAATTTCATCAAATTCTGCTTGACTATACTCGCTGCGGTCGGCCTTCGGTTTCTCGAAAACGTACAAACCGGGGTTAATCCGCACTTTATCGACGTGCTTGGCCACTTCTAGGGCGATTTTCATGCCGTTGTGATGCACATCGGCTACTAACGGTACGGGTTGATAGGTGGCCAGCAGTTTTTCCCTAATTTTAGCCAAGGCGGTGGCGTGGGCCAGACTCGGCACGGTGACGCGGACAATTTCACAACCGATTTCATGGAGGCGACGGATACCGGCCACGGAACCATCTATATCAAGGGTATCCTCGTTAATCATCGACTGCACGACCACGGGATAACCACCACCGATGGTAACGCTACCTACCCTGACGGGACGGGTTTTACGTCGGTGAATCGTGGTGTCGAATTCGGAGGCAGTTGCGGGGGGTTTGAGCGTCGATTCCAAGGTTTGCATAGGACTATCACCAACAATCACTCTCCCTATTCTCTCAAAGAACAGGAACGGATTCTAAGTAGGGAGGCACAATTATTTGTCGGATGGGTTAGGGGTAGCGTAACAGGAGCGGACGTTGGGTTTCATGCTTCAACCCAACCTACGTTCATCTCAAAGAACAGGAACAGATTCTAGCCACTCTAATAAAATTGGGTTAAAACGGTCAGGACATTCATCCTGTAAACAATGACCGGCCCGTTCAAATTCTACATATTTAATCCTAGGATTAAGGGAGACAAAACCCTGGGCTAACTGGACGGGAACCATCCGATCTTGTTTGCCCCAACACAATAAAATCGGGATTTCTAAGCGTGGTAAAATTAACTTTGCCGGTGGACAATATTTGGGATGATTGACAGCTTGTGCTAGGGAAATAAAGGCCTCCGCTGCCCCCTCATCTAGGGTTGGGGCGGCGATAATTTGCACTAATTCGTCGCTAACGGCTTTCTTGTCTTCGTAGGCGATTCCTGTCCATTTTTTTAAGGCTTGCGGACGACGCAGATAGTAAAAAATCGGTTTTAATAGCCAAGGGGAAGTGAAAAAGTTTTCGATGGGAGTGACGATATTTAATAACCAATCGGCGATCATTTCCCGCCGACGGCTGACATCGGGTAAACTGAGCATAACTAATCCGGCTACCATTTCCGGGTATTTACCCCCTAAGGCCATACTAACTAAAGAACCGATCGAATTTCCCACTAATACCACCGGTCTATTTATAAAAGTTTGCCAGAAATCGTGTATCTGTTCCACCCAGAGATTAACGGTATAGGGAACCTGCACTTTACGCGAACCACCGAATCCTAATAAATCTACCGCGTAAACTTGATGATTTTGGCTGAGAATAGGAATATTATGGCGCCAATGTTCGATCGCTGCTCCAAATCCGTGCAGTAAAATTAAAGGGGGATTATCGGCATCTTGGGGGTTTTTTGCCGGCATAAAACTATAACGAATTTGCCAACCGCGCCACACCCAATCCCGTTGATAACCGATGCGTTCTGTCCAAGCTGGTGAAGTTGTCACTTAAGTCAAACAATTAAGAGGGTTTCAGGAAATATTACTCTAGTTTTATTATACGGGTTTCCCCGTCCCTAACCCGCGGCTGAATAAGATTTTTGTACTACTTTTTCCAAATATATTTAAACCTAGGGTTGATCTAGCCTATGCTAAAAAGAGGGGGACTAAAATCGCTCCTAGACTTTAATTGCAAATTTAGGATACTGCACAGATGGGCAATCTATTTGATGATGTCAGTCGCTTTCTTGAAACCCAACTGGAAGAATTTCTCAGAAGTCATCCCCAATTAGAATTACAGGCGCTGGTGGAACAACTGCGCGAACAGGAGCGCGATACTGCTAAACTGATTACCGCCCTAGAAAATGAGCGTCAACGTCTCGAACAGCAAATTTTGGCCACTGCCCAAGATATCCAAACTTGGCACGCTAGAATTGATAAGGCTAAGGCTGCTGGACGGCAGGACTTGGTTAAGGCTGCTAGTGAACGCGAGGCAGCCCTCTTCCGTCAGGGTAATCAACTTTGGGGACGGATGGAAGGGGTGAAAAAACGTCTGACTCAATCCCAAGAGTTACTGCAACAAGTCCAACAACGTCGTCAAGAAGTGCAAATTAAAGCCGAAAAAGCCCCTAAAAATCAGTCCCGTGACTGGGAAACCACTTTTTGGGATCAACCCCAAGAATCGGACTATCAGCACTCGAACTACGATCATCTCGATCTAAAATTTAAAGAATGGGAAACGGAAGAAGAATTGAAAAAATTAAAGCGAGAAATGGGACGATAACTTTTCAGTGAACAGTGAACAGTAAACAGTAAACTGATAAGTAGGGAGGCACAATTATTTGTAGGATGGGTTAGCGGTAGCGTAACATGGGCAGGCGTTGGGTTTCATGCTTCAACCCAACCTACGTCTATCTTATATTTAATTCCACCCACCCACTTAACTCACATCTGATAACTGATAACTGATAACTGATAACTGAAATCCCCAAAACCTAAAAATTTCCCAGAATTGTTCCTCTTAGAAAACGATGGCATCTCAAGCACAAAATCCTGAAAATCAACCCTCCTCTACTCTCGAAGAAATCCGGGCTGCTCGTTTACAAAAAGTGGCAGGATTGCAAAAAGCTGGCTTAAATCCCTTCGCTTACCATTGGAAATCTACCGCTCATGCTCAACAATTACAAGAGCAGTACGCTGACTTAGCACCGGGAGAAGAAATTAGCACAGAAGTAGCAATTGCTGGTCGGATTATTGCCCGAAGAATTATGGGTAAACTAGCCTTTTTTAACCTGCAAGATGAAACGGGAACGATTCAATTATACCTCGATAAAAAACGCATTAGTGAAACTATGTCCGCCGTGCCGAATGCCTTTAACACGGTGATTAAACTAACCGATACAGGCGATATTTTAGGGGCAAAAGGGACGATTAAACGCACAGAACGCGGCGAATTATCTATCTATGTAAACCAGTACGAAATTCTCACTAAATCCCTCTTACCTCTCCCAGATAAATGGCACGGTTTAACCGATGTAGAAAAGCGTTATCGACAAAGATATGTGGATTTAATTGTTAATCCCGAAGTGCGACAAACTTTTCGCCGTCGCGCCCAAATTACTGCTTCTATTCGGAGATATTTAGACCAAGAAGGTTTTATTGAAATTGAAACTCCCGTGCTACAAAGTGAAGCTGGAGGAGCCGATGCTAGACCGTTTATCACCTATCATAATACGCTGGAGATGGAGTTATATCTCCGCATTGCCACCGAATTACATCTAAAAAGATTAATAGTCGGTGGTTTTGAAAAAGTCTTTGAGTTAGGCCGAATTTTTCGTAATGAAGGGGTTTCTACTAAACATAACCCCGAGTTTACTTCCATCGAAATTTATCAGGCCTACGCTGATTATTATGACATGATGGAGTTAACCGAAAACATTATTGTTAATGCTGCACAAGATGTTTTAGGTACGCTGAAAATCACCTATCAAGACAGGGAAATTAACCTAACTCCCCCTTGGCGACGAGTGACTATGCACGAATTAGTCCAAGAAATAACCGGGGTTGACTTGAATAGTTTTGAGGATTTCGAGTCGGCTCGTATTGCCGCAGAAAATGCTGGCATTGGCGTTCCAGAGGACTGTAAAACCATTGGTAAGCTCTTAAATGAAGCTTTTGAACAAAAAGTCGAAGAAACGCTAATACAGCCCACTTTTGTGCTAGATTTTCCCGTGGAAATTTCCCCTTTAGCTAAACCCCATCGCTCAAAAACTGACCTCGTGGAAAGATTTGAATTATATGTGGTTGGACGGGAATTAGCTAATAGTTTTTCTGAGTTAACCGATCCCATCGATCAACGGCAAAGATTGGAAGCACAGGCACTCAAAAAAGCGGCTGGAGATTTGGAAGCGCAGGGAGTTGATGAGGACTTTTTAACCGCTTTAGAATACGGAATGCCCCCCACGGGAGGCTTAGGAATTGGCATCGATCGCCTGATCATGTTATTAACCGATTCTGCCAGTATTCGCGATGTGATTGCTTTCCCCTTATTAAAAAGTCAAAGTACAGCGATTAAATCTTTTGACTACGATGAGGAAAAAAAAATTCTGAAAGTGGAATTTAATCACGGTGGTATCTATCTTTATCATGATCTACCTTTGGCAGTATATAAAGATTTTCAGTCCGCACCATCGAAAGGACAGTTTTTTGTCGGACAGATTCGCGATAAATACAGTTTTGACAAGGAATTGTAAAAGTTAGGGCCACTTCAGTTATCAGTTATCAGTTATCAGTCATAATTCATAATTCATAAGTAGGTAGGCGTTAAAAATTATCAGATGCCCCCTTATTAAGGGGGGATTAAGGGAGGATCCCCCCGCCTATCGGCACCCCCCTTATCAAGGGGGGCAGGGGGGATCGAACCTAAAATCCATTTTTAATTTAATTATAACCAGGTACTTAATTCATAATTCATAATTCATAATTCATGATCCCTTTTTACCTTTTACTTCCTGCCAAGTGTTACCGACTCCCTGTAAAACCCCGCGAATTACTAAACCAATACCCCTACCGATAACTTGGATAAGAATATAGACTACTCCATTACCCACCACCCGAAAAAAAGCGCGTAAACGAGGGGATAAAGAGTCTCTTAATTCTAAGGCGATCGAAACTAACCAGGGTATGCCTGTTAAACTGTTTAATTCTTCCTGTCGGGGGGAATAAATGGCTAGAGATTGGATTTCTCCCTCGCTATAGTGAAATAATTGATATTGACTTTCAAAGATATCTTTTGGTCCTTGCCAGTATTGTTGCCGTCGGTATTTCCAAGATAATTCATTGCGGATTTTAGCTAATTTTCTGGCGATGAGAAATTCCGACCGGTAAAGTTTTTGTTTGATTCTTTCCGATTCCGAGAAGTTATTAAGAATAATTACCATCACTGCATTGGCAAGATTATGAATGAGATTTTGCAGGAGAATTTCGGCTCTGGCGATGGTTTCAGGAGCATTAGCTCGGTATCCTACTCCGTCAATAGTTAAACTATTTTCGTACACTAAATAGGAAAATAAGTCAAGAGTAAAAGGAATTTTATTGAGGATTTCTGTTTGAATTGCCTCTCTTTCTTCTAGAATAATTTCGTTAAGTCTGCCTTTACTAATTTCGTCATAAACCGAGGCATTAATTTCTAAAAATTTACGGGTCACTTTCTCCCAGATATCGTAAATAATCAGATTTAAGCGACCAGTTAATTCTCCGCGGCTAATCTGTAAATATCTCATTTCATCGACATTTTTACGAATTTCATCGAGAACTAAATACAATAATTCCCGTTGCCGATTATCCTGTAAAACATCAATTTCAAAACTGATCTTTGTTCTATTGATTAAAGGCGATCGAATGACTGCTAAAGTGGACTCAAAAACCGCCGAAACACAGAGGGGACGCTCGCGGCTTAAAATAGGTAATTCCCGATCGATATTGTTGATTATTATTGGGGGTGTCACTAAAGCTGAATTGTAATAGCTACCTTCGAGGGGAATTAGTTTTCTGACTAGCCATAGGGATGCTAAAAGTTCTCGTTTTCTCCCCTGCCAATAAAAGCGATCAAAGCCGGATAAAGACTGTTGATTAAGATGGAGATCAATTAAATGTAATTCACTTTCGATGCGATTTAATCCCGTTTTGCCAGCACTGATTAACCAATGGCTAGGAGCTAAACTTGCACGGGTAGCAATGGTGAGAGGGGAAGGGACAACATCGTGGGATTCATCCCGGGAAATTTGCCCTAAAATAGTGATAAATTGCTCTAGGTTTGTGCCTTTGGGAATATAACCAGCGATGCCTAATTCTCTGGCGATTAGTTGCTGTCGGGAGTCGAGAGGAAAGGTTAATAGAACAATTTTACTTTCGGGATAGCGAGAGTGGAGAATTTCACAGTAAGACCAATCAAAGAGAGGATCAATAATAATAATTTCGGGGGCCGGATTAAGAGTCAAGGCGAAAATCGTTTCTAAATCCCCTTCGGTGACGATACTAATATTTTCTATCTGCGACAAGGCCTGCACCAGACCCAAGCGGAAAATCGGGTCATTATCGATGATAATTAGGGTGAGAGGGCGATCGATCACAAGAGTTGCAGCCTGTCAACGGATACTATTCACAGGGTCAATTATACAGTTATCTGGCTCATTTGTTTTGTTTATAGCCATAGAAATCGATGCGATAATCGGTAATTTTTACCCCCGTCGATGCCTCGATCTGTTTAATTAATTCCGGGGGAAGTTGGATATGCACATCGATGATTTCTTGACTGTCCAGACAATTGACGTGACTGTGGGAATCGCTGATGTTGCCGTAGAGTCTGCCGTCCCAGCGTTCCACAGATTCGATAATGCCTTGACCGGATAGAGCCTCTAGGTTTTGGTACACTGAGGTATGACCGATGTTTTTTCCTTGCAGATTGAGACGATCATAAATTTCTCGCGCTGATAGGTGTTCCTGCGCTTGCCACAGCAATTCTAAAATATAGCGACGCTGACGACTAACCCGCATTCCTAAAGTTTGACACCTTTCGATCGCATCTTCTAAACAGCGGATCGGTTTTTGTTTTACCTCCAAATTGTCCATAGTTGCGTCCGTTGACCTCCGCCCTAATACATAGTCATTACCAGTTTAGCTTAGTCTTTCGATCGGTGTCCACATTGCGCCAGTTTTCAGCCCCTCTTCAAACTCAGATAAAAAATCAGCAGTGCCAGATTCGAGTAGATTTGCAGGCGATTGAGTGGAAAGAACCACTCCAGACACAGAGGACACAAAGATCGATCGCTACTATATAAGTTACACTGATCACACAAAGAATAAGAGAACCAACCATTTACTTATCTATAGCGGTTCTCGCATCTGTGCGGCACACTTAAATCTTTGCTGATTAAGCTGTTCAGGATCGGGAATGTACCTCTTGTGAATCAGAAACGCTATATATAGATATGATCGTAATATTTCTATAAAAAATCCTCTTGAAAAATATTTTGATCAACCTTAACTTTAAGGGGTACATTAATTTATTTTTAGGGCCATGGCCACCAAATCGCCAAAATTATTCGAGTCATTGCGGTCATAGACCGCAATGACTGTCACTACTGTTAGCCTCACTCTAGCCGCTGCTTCTGGTGCTAGTGCCGCAACAGTGTTCGGTTTCCAAGACGCTTACGATCCCATTAACTGGACATTTGCCAATAGTAATGCCGACGGGTTCGTCGATACCGGCGGCGCTCCTGCTTCCATTAGCCTGACTGGGGGGAACAATGGTTCTAACAGTTTTGGAACCACAGACTACACCACCACTGCGGCTGCGGCTGGGACGGTGACGTTTGATTGGAACTATTCGTCTGCTGATGATCCTACCTGGGATGGCTTCGGCTATCTGCTCAACGGCAGCTTCTCCTTCCTGACTAATAGTCCAAGTAACGGGACATCGACGTTTAACGTCCTAGCTGGCGACAGTTTCGGTTTCCGTGTTTACACTCTTGACAACATTTTTGGACCCGGTAGTGTGACGATTTCTAATTTTTCGGCTCCGATTCCCGAACCCTCAACTGTGCTGAGTTTGCTGGTGCTAGGAGGCTTAGGCGCTGGACTGAAGTACCTTAAGCGCAATTGATATCCCAAAAAACAGGGGGACAGGAGTTGAATTCTCCTCCTGGTACCCAACTTGTTCGGGTGTTGACTGTCTAAATTACTCGTTAATACCATTTTTCTTTATTTGTGTCACAACGAATGCAGGCCTGGCAAGCATTCGAGCCTGGATGTCTGTCATGGATTTAGAAATTTGGTATAAGACTGTCTATGAGCGCCGGAGCAGGGAGAAGGACTCTGACCATTTGTACTAAACTTCTTAACCTACACAATTCTGGCTTTAAGTCAATAGCCTTTACAAAACTTAAAAAATTGTCACATAAAAAAATTTCGCCACTGGCGGCTTTTTTTGGGCAAGAGAATCGATATAGTCCCCTGATTGCCTTGGTTTTGCGTTGATTTAACGTTTAATGCTTAAACTAAGCCCACAGCATACCACGATCATACCATATTATTAAATGTAGGCAACCCCGATTTACAGCCAAATTTTGGCAAATTCTGGGAAAATCAAAATCTTATAACTTACTTGTTACATTGAACTAATCGACCCAAATATTTAAATATTTTAATTATTTACCTTAAATTTATAATTTTTACTTATTCTTTGCAGGCTGATTAACTAGGGTTGGGCAAAAAAGCTTGTAAGCTATGCTAGAACGCATTTTAACCACCTACCCTTAAATTAGCTCAATCTCCCTCAATCCCTTTACCGTTGCCTCTTGCCTATCCTAACCAAGAAATTAATTTTGCACGACTACTTATGAATTAAGTAAGTAGTCATAATTAAATTGAAGATAGATTTTGCCTCTGATCCCCCCTGCCCCCCTTGATAAGGGGGGTGCCGATCCCACCTGCCCCCCTTGATAAGGGGGGTGCCGATAGGCGGGGGGATCCTCCTTAATAAGGGGGGTGTCTGACAACTTTTAACACCTACCTACTTATCAGGCATAGAAATCTTCGTCAAGAATTTGTTCTAAGGAAAAAGGGCAGTCTAAGGGATAGGCTTCCTCTGGAGGAATCGCAATTCCCAAGTCAGCCAATTTACTTTCCTTGATGGCAATTTTACGACCTTTAGGATAGGTTTTATCGATGGCGATTGCTAGATGAGATTTCAAAGAAGGGGTGTTTTCTAGTAAGGCGATAACTCTTTCCCTGTGTTCGACAATGGAGCTATACCAGCTAGATTTCATGCTTTCAGGGACAGATGATTGTACTTTTAATTTCAGTAAATGAGCCAGCAAAATCATTAAATTTCCTTCTAGGGCATTTTTATCTGATTTACCCAATTCTTTCAACTCCTCAACTAAATGAGATACATCTAATGCCTGAAAATCTCCTTGTTCTAACTGACCTATTGTTGTTATCAGCCATAATTGAAAATCTTGTTCATAGAGTTCTGATTTAGTTGTCATGATGGCTTCGATAATAGTTAATCTAGATTGGATCATACTCTATTTTGCAGATTTCGGATGTTTCTAGCGGTAAATATTAAGTAGCTGGTTATAATTAAATTAAAAATGGATTTTAGGTTCGATCCCCCCTGCCCCCCTTGATAAGGGGGGTATCTGATAATTTTTAACGCCTACCTACTTAAGTTTTATTACAGGATTTGACATTTGCACCTATGCCCTATTCCCTTATCATTAGGATAAGCGGTTAAAATACATCTTAGCTTAAGGACTAGAGAATATTATGAGACTAGAAAGAGAAGATTTTGATTGGGCGGTACAACAAAACCTAATTACTGCCAGCCAAGCTGAAAATTTATGGGCGGCTTTTATATCCCGTTATCCCCATGAAGATGAAGTTAATCGCCCTCGCTTTAATTTTGCTAATGTCGCCTATTATTTTGGGGCATTAATTGTTATCTCTGCCCTGGGGTGGTTTATGAACGAAGCTTGGGAGAGTTTCGGTGGTGCAGGACTATTTTTTATCGCCCTGTTTTATGCAATTTGTTTTATTTTCACCGGTAAAAATCTCTATTTTCAGCAAAATCTCAAAATCCCCGGCGGCC
This sequence comes from Microcystis sp. M_OC_Ca_00000000_C217Col, assembly GCF_007095585.1. Taxonomy (NCBI): domain Bacteria; kingdom Bacillati; phylum Cyanobacteriota; class Cyanophyceae; order Chroococcales; family Microcystaceae; genus Microcystis; species Microcystis sp. M_OC_Ca_00000000_C217Col. Next base: position 17,552 of record NZ_SFBV01000352.1, on the reverse strand, counting down.
TTTTATTTACCATGGCAGTGGCAATGACTCCCTTAGCAATCTATGGTTTACAACGCTGGACAGGATACTGGCAAGCCGGATATCCAGGCATCTATCGAGATTTCCATACATGGATTAAAGGCAGTTGGTTTTTAATGGAATTAGGCACGATTATCGCAGGATTAATAACTTTAAGATTTGTTAAATTTCCCTTTTTAACTGCACCGATCGCTTTTAGTCTGTGGTATATGTCAATGGATTTAACTCCTTTACTATTTGGAGAGGACGAATATACATGGAGAATGCGACTGTGGGTATCCTTTTGGTTTGGAATTGCCTGTTTAATAACTGCCTATTTAATTGATGTACGTCAGCGTCGCAGTCGGGGAGATTTTGCTTTTTGGCTATACCTATTCGGATTGATTATGTTTTGGTTTAGTCTATCTCTCCTAATCGATGATAATGAAGCACAACGATTTTTGTACTGTCTAATTAACTTGGGATTGATGTTATTATCCATCCTACTAAAAAGAAGATTATTTGTGGTTTTCGGAGGTATCGGAGTATTTGCCTATCTTTCCTATCTCTCCTATCGTATCTTTGCCGATTCAATTTTCTTTCCCTTTGCCCTAACCGTCCTAGGACTTGGTATTATCTATATGGGAGTTTTGTATCAGCGTCATTACCCAACCTTAGCTAGATTTATTGAAAGTTATATCCCTCTCGAATGGCGCAATTTATTACCCAAAGATAGATAATTAGGAGAAATGGGGAAATGGGGAGATTCAACTAAAAACCCCAAAACCCCAACACCCGACACCATCTTTTTTACTTTTATGAAAATACTTATCGTTGACGATGAACACGAATTAACCGAACCCTTAGAACAAATTCTTGATCAAGAAGGCTATGAAGTGGATATTGCTGATAATGGTCGGACGGGGTTAGAATTGGCACGAGAGAATAATTATGACCTCTTAATTCTCGATTGGATGTTACCCCAGCAATCTGGATTACAAATCTGTCAATATTTACGGGATCAGGGGGACACCACTCCAGTTTTATTTCTAACCGCTAAGGATACCATAGACGATCGAGTGGCGGGATTAGATGCCGGTGCTGATGATTATTTAGTCAAACCCTTTCAACTGCGAGAATTATTAGCGAGAGTCCGCGCTTTATTGCGTCGTTCTCCCAATTTTGAAGCTAGTAATAGCAGTAAATTAAAATGTGCTGATTTAGAACTCGATAGCGAAAATCAAGTGGCCTATCGTCATGGTCGCACGATTAGTTTATCAGCAAAAGAAGTACAATTATTGACTTTATTTATGACCCATTCGGGTCAACTTCTCACCCATGAACAAATTTATCAGCATCTCTGGTCAGAAGGAGAGCAACCTAATAGTAATGTGGTTGCTGCCCTGATGCGCTTGCTGCGTCGTAAAATCGAAGCGGACGGAGAAACACCTCTAATTAATACTGTCTATGGGAAGGGCTACCGTTTCGGGGAAAATTAGGGAATGCTGAAGGATAATGAGAATAAGTAGCTGGTTATAATTAAATTAAAAATGGATTTTAGGTTCGATCCCCCCTGCCCCCCCTTAATAAGGGGGGTGCCGATCCCCCCTTAGTCCCCCCTTAATCCCCCCTTGATAAGGGGGTGCCGATCCCCCCTTAGTCCCCCCTTGATAAGGGGGGTGTCTAATAATTTTTAACGCCTACCTACTTAGCAACTGATTACTGATTACTGATTACTGATATATGTTATCCTGCCTACGAATTGAAAATTTTACCCTCATCGATCGCTTAGAATTAACTTTCGGCAGCGGATTAAATGTACTGACCGGTGAGACGGGGGCAGGAAAATCGATTATATTAGATGCGATCGATATTGTTCTCGGTGGTAAAGTCAATCATCGCGTCATCCGTCAGGGAAGCCAACAATCAACCCTAGAAGCGACTTTTTCTCTGACTCCAGAATTAATTGTTTGGCTAGAAAGTCAGGAAATTGACCCATTAGAGGATAATAGTCTGACCATCAGCCGGGAATTAGTGATTACTAATAATTCCTTGCGTTCTCGTTCTCGGATTAACGGAGTCGTCGCTAATCGCCAACAAATGGCGCAAATAAGAGATTTTTTGGTAGAAATCACCGCCCAAGGTCAAACAGTTCAGTTAATGGACGCTAATCGACAGAGGGAATTATTAGATCTCTACGGGGGTGAATCGCTGCTGCGGCAGCGGGAAAAAGTAGCCACAGCCTACCTTAACTGGCAAGAAAGCAAGAATAGTTTAAATAAGAGGTTGCAATCGGAACAAAATCGCCTACAAAGATTAGATTTACTAGAATATCAACTAAAAGAACTAGAATCAGCTAATTTAACTGACGCTGACGAGTTGGAACAGTTGGAACAGGAAAGAAACCGACTCTCCCACGCTGTCGATTTGCAAAATTCCAGCTATCAAGTCTATCAACTACTCTACCAAAACGATCGCGATCAACCGGCCGTCGCCGATTTGTTAGGAAAAGCTGAAAATATCTTGACAAATATGATGGTTTATGATAGTAGTTTAGAGCCAATTTTAGAGATGGTGCGATCGGCATTAAATCAGGTGGTGGAAGCGGGACAGGAAATCAACGTTTATGGGGATAGTCTAGAGGCAGATCCCGAGAGATTGAACGAGATAGAAGAGAGAATTGTCCAACTTAAGCGCATTTGTCGCAAATATGGCCCAAGTTTAGCCGAAGCGCTCGATTATTATCAGAAATTACAGCAGGAATTAGCGGAGTTGACGGGAGAAGGACAATCGATTGAGGAATTAGAAAAAATTTGTCAGCAACAGGAAAAAATCTATCGAGAAACTAGCACTCAGTTGACCTTTTTGCGACAAGAAACCGCTAGTCAACTAGAAAAACAATTGGTACAGGAATTAAAACCTTTAGCCATGGAAAAGGTGATTTTTGTCTGTCGGATTGCTCCGGGTAATCCTAGCAGTCTGGGAGTCGATCAAGTGGGATTTTATTTTAGTCCCAATCCGGGGGAAAAAATCCAACCTTTATCCAGTACCGCTTCTGGAGGAGAAATGAGTCGTTTTCTCCTAGCTTTAAAGTCCTGTTTTTCCCAATCCCAATCGGCAGCTGCAACCCTGATTTTTGACGAAATCGATGCGGGAGTATCGGGAAAAGTTGCCCAAGCAATTGCCGATAAATTAGATCAATTAGGTCAACAATATCAAGTTTTGTGCGTTACCCATCAACCTTTAGTGGCTGCTTTAGCTGATCACCATTTTCGAGTTTATAAACAAATGATTGCCGAAGATAATCCCACTAATCTCTCGGAAATTCGCACGGTTGTCCGGGTTACTTCTCTTGATAATCGTCAGACGAGAAGGGAAGAATTGGCACAATTAACGGGAGGAAATTCGGCAGCAGATGCCATCGCTTTTGCCGAGTCTTTATTGGAGAAAGCGGCTGCCAAAAAACAGTAAGATTTAACCTTGAAATTGACTGATTAACCAACGTCCCACCTGACTTTGATCTCTGGTGCGTGCCTGTTGTAAAGCTGACTCTAAAACCGCAAGTTTTAAATTAGGTAAAACCTTTGATATATCAATTCTTTTGCTACCTTGATCGATTATTTCAAAAGCGAATATTTGGGGATAATCGACGTTAACACTCCAATATTCACTAACTCCTAATTCTTCATAGAGTAAGCGTTTATTGCCTAGGTCATCATTGAGGGTAGATTTTGAGATTTCAATGACTAAATCTGGTGGGGGATACTGATTTAAATCAATAATCGAAGTACCGTAGGGAATCAGATTAGCTTTGTCGGCAAAATAATAAGATATATCCGGTTGAACTTCTCGATAACCAGACTTGCGAAAACTGCAATTATCTTTGGCATTAAAGGCCAAATTTTTTAGGGTGGCATAGAGACTAACAGCGAAGAGCAAAATAGCATGATCGCTGGCATGATCGTTACCAATAGGACTCATTTCTAATCGATAATAGCCATTGTAATAATAACTTTTTCCTTGATTTTCTGGGAAGTTTTTAATTGCTTCTAAGTATTCTTCCCAACTAGCTTTAATCCATAAATCTGTCGAGATAGTAGTTTCTAGCTGTTGCATAATATTAGCCTCGATTTTATGGATTTAACCTTGAAATTGACTGATTAACCAACGTCCCACCTGACTTTGATCCTTGCTGCGTGCCTGTTGTAAAGCTGACTCTAAAACCGCAAGTTTTAAATTAGGTAAAACCTTTGATATATCAATTCTTTTACTACCTCGATCGATTATTTCAAAAGCGAATATTTGAGGATCATCTACCTTAACACTCCAGTATTCACTAACCCCTAATTCTTCGTAGAGTAAGCGTTTATTACCTAAGTCATCATTGAGGGTAGATTTTGAGATTTCAATGACTAAATCTGGTGGAGGATACTGATTTAAATCAATAATCGAAGTCCCATTTGGTATCAGATTCGCTTTCTCTCCTAGATAGTAAGATATATCGGGCTGCACTTCTCTAATTCCTCTTTTGCGATAGGAACAAGTAGGGAGTCCTTGAAAAGGAATTTCTTTGAGGATAGCGTAGAGACTCACCCCCAAAAAGACAACGTGATGATCTCTAGCGTGTTCAAATCCAATAGGAGTCATTTCTAATCGATAATAGCCATTGTAATAATAACTTTTTCCTTGATTTTCTGGGAAGTTTTTAATTGCTTCTAAGTATTCTTCCCAACTACCTTTAATCCATGAGTCAGTTATCCCCCTAGTTTCTAGCTGTTGCATAGTTATCTGATACCGCTTTGAACTTTTTCTCTAATTATAGCAATTATTGATCAAATCAGAACCAGGGAACTGAGCAAGTATAATGATAGAATAGATTAATTGAGAAAAAATTAGCCCAATTATGACCACAACTTATGATTATATAATTATCGGTGGTGGTATCACCGGTTCCGCCTTAAGCTATGAACTAGCTAACCTAGGCAGTCGAGTTCTCTTATTAGAAAAAGAAACCCATCCCCTCAACGCCACTTTCTACAGTTACGGGGGTTTAGCCTATTGGTCAGCTACCACAGAAATCCAGAGAAAATTATATCAAGAAGGTCGAGAAATTCAGCGCAATTTATCCCAGGAACTGGGCATAGATAACGAATACCGGGACATAGAGCTAATTCTCACCGTTAACCCCGAAGATGATCTGGCCACTGTGTCCGAAAAATTTGCTATCTTTGCTATTACTCCCGAAATTCTCGATCCGCAAGCAGCGATCGCTTTAGAACCCCTATTAAATCCCGCAGCTATCTCCGGAGTTTTACGACTGCCCCACGGTCACATTAACCCCGAAAAAACTAATCTTGCCTATCAACAAGCTTTTCTGCGTCTGGGAGGCACGATTATTCGGGAAGCTGTCATCGAATTAATTGAAACTGCATCGAGAATTACCGGCGTAAAAACTCCTAAAAATAATTATTCTGCCGGGGAAACTATCGTCTGTGCCGGGGGATTAACCCGGTCTTTACTGCAAAAATCCGATATTACTGCTCCCGTCTATTTTACCCATGCCCAGGTGATCAAAATTCCCCCCACTGAGATCAAATTAAACACCCTAGTTATGCCTGCAATTCCTGCCAGATTGCTATTAGAGCAAAAAATCACCCAACTAGAAAAGCAGGGCATTTGGCAGAGAGAAACCCCAGAAATAATTGCCAGTGTTTTAGAAACGGGGGCGGTACAATTCCGGGATCAAAGCCTTTATCTAGGGCAAATTAGCGCCATTATCACCGATCCAGAGGTGATTTTAAACCCTCTGGCGGGGGAAAAAGCAATCCGCACCGCCGTGGGGACATTGCTGCCCCCTTTGGCCTCTCTCCCCGGCAGCTGTCATCATTGCCTAGTGGCTTTTGCCCCCTCGGGACGGCCCCTAGTGGGAGCGATCGCCGATAAAGTGGGATTGCAGGTATTTTCTGGCTTTACCAGTACACTTGTATCGGCTCCGCCCCTAGCTCGACGTTTTGCGCGTCACCTGCTGGGGGAAAATGACGAGATAATTGCAAAAGTCAAGAGAGAAATTAACTGATGGTTGCCATTAATCCTAATCGACTTTTTCTAACTGCCAAAGAATTTGGTTTCCCTCCCGTCTGACCCGGGAGATTACCCAATTTCGCCACGGCCAATGGTCGCCTCGACTGGTAACGGCGCCCGGATTAATATCCATTAAATCCGCCACTTCGGCGCTGGTAATCAAATAACCGCGATTGGCCACTTCATCGGCAATGCGTAGGGTTTCGATCAGATGTCTTAGCTGGTCAACTCTTTCTCCCCGGGGTAATTGGATTTCATCGCCAGCGCTATTAGGTGGTTCATTCATGGTGATGGTCTGGTCAAAGTTGATTAACAACAAAAATTGTCGGTTGAGGCAAACAAGCAAGCTTCCCCTATCGTTATTCTATCGATTTCATCAATAATAGTCCTGATCAAAACAGTCCTATCCCGTCACATCTTTACTAAAACCCCAAAAACCCCTTGACAAAAAACACAAAATATAGTAGGTAAATCAGGGAAAGTGGTTAGCCGTCACTGATAAGTAGTCGTGCAAAATTAATTTCCTAGTCGAGACAGGAGACAGGAGACAGGAGACGGGATACAGCTATTAGGGATCGGATTTGAGTTTTCAGTTCTCTGTTTGCTCACCACCGCAGAAGTCTGACGGAGTAGTGGCTTAGATGTGTAATTAATTGTGCTTAGATACTTACACTGATAACTGATCACTGATAACTGATCACTGATAACTGATCACTGATAACTGAAAATAACTGCTATAAAATTGGACTAGCCTTTTTCCCCAGAAAAAAATCCCCATCCATGACCTTAATCCTCTACAACACCCTTAGTCGTCGCGAAGAACCCTTTACCCCCCTCATCCCGGGCATGGTCTCCATGTATTGCTGCGGCATTACCGTCTATGATTATTGCCATTTGGGTCATGCGCGTACCTGTGTGGTTTGGGATGTGGTGCGGCGTTATTTGGAGTATCTCGGCTATCAAGTGCGCTATATTCAGAATTTCACCGATATTGACGATAAAATTCTCAATCGGGCTAAAAATGAACATACCACCATGGCAGCCGTAGCCGAGAAATTTATCGAGGCCTACTTTGAGGATATGGCAAAATTAGGAGTCAGACCGGCGGACGCTTATCCCCGGGCCACTCATACCCTCGACGGTATCAAGCGCCTAGTCTATGAATTAGAACAAAAAGGCTATGCTTACCCCAGCGATGGCGATGTTTACTATTCCGTCCGTCGTTTTTCTGATTATGGCAAACTATCAGGGCGAAAACTGGATGATCTGCAAGCCGGCGCCAGCGGCCGGGTAGAAACCGACGACCCGGAAGCAATTAAGAAACAAGACCCCTTTGATTTTGCCCTCTGGAAGGGGGCAAAATCGGGGGAACCTAGTTGGGATTCTCCCTGGGGCCAAGGTCGTCCGGGGTGGCATATTGAATGTTCGGCCATGGTCAAAGAACAATTGGGAGAAACTATCGATATTCATGTGGGGGGAAGTGATCTGATTTTTCCCCACCACGAAAACGAAATTGCCCAAAGTGAAGCCGCTACGGGTAAACCTCTGGCCCATTATTGGTTACATAATGGCATGGTTAAGGTGGCCGGGGAAAAAATGTCGAAATCCCTCGGTAATTTCATCACTATTCGCGAGTTATTGGCAAAATATGACCCCTTAGCCGTGAGATTATTAATTTTAGGCGCCCAATACCGCAAACCGATCGATTTTTCCGATGAGGGATTGCAGGCGGCCACTAATGGCTGGCATACTTTACAAGAGGGTTTATCCTTTGGTTATAAGCATCTTCCGCCCGATAATCCCGGAATTACCGACCAAGAGCTAGAAAATCGCTTTCAAGAGGCGGTAAATCACGATTTTAACTTTGCCGGTGGTTTAGCGGTGTTATTTGAAATCGCTAAGGAATTACGCAAGGAGGGTAATAATTTAACCCATGCGGGTAAGACAGACAGCAATCTGGCCCAATTAGCGGTAAAATGGCATACTTTGGTGAAATTGTCTAGGGTTTTGGGCTTAGAAATGGCCGCTGACCAGAGGGAAACCCCTGTTTCTGAGGGAATTAGTGCAGCGGAAATCGAAAATCTCATCCAACAACGGACAGAGGCGAAAAAAGCGAAAAATTACGCCGAAAGCGATCGCATTCGCGCAGAATTAAAAGCCCAAGGCATTACTTTAATCGACCAACCCGGGGGAGTCACTAAATGGTTAAGAGAGGGAGACTAGAAATTCTTTAACCACTTCCTCCACCCTACGATTGCGGCCATCCACCTGATAGTTTAATTTCTGCATAGCTGTGGAGGTAATTTTGCCGGTGAGTTTGGCTAAAACCTGTCGCAATTGGGGATATTTTTGCAAACTATCCAGGTTAAAAATCGGTACCGCTTCGTAGGGAGGAAAATAGCGTTGATCATCTTCTAGGATGACTAAATCTAGCACGGGAATTAAGCCATCGGTGGAATTTCCCGCCACTAAATCCACTTGTTTTTCGGCTAAAGCGCGGTACATTAACCCTAAATCCATCACTTTCGGGGGTCCGGCAAAAGTTAGGCCGTAGGTCTTCGCTAATCCCTTGTAACCGTCTTCCCTTTCCAAAAATTCATAACCAAAACCCGCTTGCCAATTGGGGGTATATTTAGCCACTTGCGAGAGAGTTTTAAGATTGTATTGACTGGCGGTTTCTCCCCGGATAACAATGGCGAAAGTATTCTCAAATCCTAAACTGGGAAACACTTCTAGATTAAATTTTTCTGGATAAATCTCCTGCAGCTTTTCAGAGACTAATCGGGCATCGTTAAGGGGTTTTTCTTGCAAAATTCCCGTGAAAGCCGTGCCAGAATACTCCACATAACCATCGATTTTACCCGCTTTCACCGCTTCATGACAGATCAGAGTACCACCGAGATTAAATTGACGATCAACCCGTAAATTCGTCTCTTTTTCGATCTCCTGTGCCAAAATTTCCCCTAAAATCACCTGTTCGGTAAAATTTTTGGAACCGATCACCACTGTGCCGGGGGATGAATGGAAAATTTGAGTCAAGAGGAAAGATAGCAGGGCCAACCCGATTAAACCTAAGCCCCATTGCCATTTAGAGGGCTTTTTCGGGCGTTGCGAAGGGTAAAAAGTCTTTTCTAGCCGACCGAGACTCCAATCGGCAACAAGGGCTAAAAAAGCGGCAGGAATTGCCCCCGCCAAAATTAACTGATTGTTGACCGTGGCAATACCGCGAAAAATAAACACTCCCAAACCACCGCCACCGATGGCAGCTGCGATCGTAGCCACACCGATAGCAATCACCGTCGCAATTCTCACTCCTGCCAAAATTGTCGCCCCGGCCAGGGGTAATTCGATATAGCGCAGGATTTGACCGTCGGTCATACCTAGGGATAACCCGGCTAATTTTAATTCAGGATCAACTTTTTTGATGCCCAGATAGGTATTTAAAACAATTGGCAGTAAGGTATAGAGAGTTAGGGCAACAATAGCGGGAATTTTGCCGATTCCTCCCAAAAAAGGCACGGAAATTAAAAAACCAAATAGGGCTAAACTGGGGATAGTCTGTAGGGTGTTAACGATCGCTATAATTGGTGGGGCGAGAATAGCTTGACGACTAATTAAAATACCTAGAGGAATACCGATTAAGCTACCCATAGCCATGGCTATTCCCGTCAAGAAAAGATGCTCTCCAGTGCGAAAAGCGATTTCCCCCCCATAATCTAGCCAAAAACTATCCATAAACTTCTCTTAAAGCGGCTGCTTCATCCTATTGTGTAGAATAAATGGGATCTATTAGTTCCAGTCTTTATTTAAAGATTCTGGCTCTTCGGGACTTGGTATGGTTCGATATGGGGGCATAAATCGACTAAATCCTTATCTGGCAAGAGATTTAATTGATTAGTTCGCTCTAGATCGCAAACAATTGACAAAAATCGCGGTAATGTCTGTCTCTATAAGGGTTTCATTCCTTATAACCCCCATCCATTGCATAACACAAACCGAAGAGCCAAGATTCTATCACCATCTTGACATTATTTCCTCGCTAAAGACAAATGACTAACAAATTTAATCCTCGGGCTAAAACTGTTGCCGATTGGGCCTATATCGGTATTGATAAACATTTTCATAAAGTTCTTAAACACGAAGCTGGGGTTTTACTCGATCAGGATACGGAAGAATTACATCAAATTCGTGTGGGAATGCGCCGTCTTCGCAGTACCTTAACCGGTTTTGCCCCCGCTTTAACCATGCCGAAATCTGCCGATCAAAAACGGGTGGGTAATCTGGGCAGAATTTTAGGAGAATTGCGGGATTTAGATGTGTTAAAATCGGCTTTTGTCGGCCATTATCAGCCAATTTTACCACCGAAAGAACAGGATTTACTGAAGAAAGTTTTACAAGTTCTCGAACACCGAAGGGAGAAGGCTTTTGCTAAGGTAGAAAAGCTGTTGAAGTCCGATAAATTTCTCAATTTTAAGGCAGATTTTGCCAGTTGGTTGGATAATCCCACCTATCAACCGATGGGAAAATTAGATATTGCCACGGTTTTACCTGACTTATTATTACCGCAAGCGAGTCACTTTTTACTCCATGAAGGCTGGTTAGTTGGGGTAAATTTAGAGGAAGATCAAAAAGTAAAAGAGTTTTCTAGTCAAGAAATTGATGACCTATTGGAAAAAGAAGGATTATTACTGCACGATCTCCGCAAAGAAGCCAAGCGTTCCCGCTATAATATGGAGTTATTCACTCAGTTCTATGGCGACAAGTATCGAGAATATCTAGAAGATATTAAAAACCTTCAAAGTATTCTCGGAGAAATGCAGGATTGTTGTGTTCTCTCGGATTTTCTTAGCCAAATTTTCCCTAATTGTCTTGCCAAGGAAATGCCCACCTTACTAGAAATTTTCCAAAATATCCGTCACCAAAAATGGCAAGAATGGCAACCCTTACAAAAGAAATTCCTTGACGCTGACACCAGAAAAAGTCTGCACCAGACAATTTTACAGCCTATTTTTCGGCCAAATAGTGTAGAATTAGAAACTAATCCAGAATCCTGAGATTAGAAACCGATGAATTTTTTTCAAAAGTTAAACCACGCCATTAGTCAAAACCAGACTCTACTTGTCCTCGGTTTAGATGCTAACCCCGAAATGATGCCCTCCACCCCGGGAGAATTAATCGTTAATTTAGAACAGTGGCTCAAGTTTATTATCGATGAAACTGCTCCTTTTGTCTGTGCCTACAAACCAACTTTAGGTTTTTATCAAGCTTTGGGAGCGGCAGGTTTAGAATTATTACAGCGAGTTTTAACGGCAATTCCCGCTCATATCCCGGTAATTTTGGATGCTAAACACGGTGATATTAATACTAGCAGTATTTTAGCCGAGACTATCTTTAAAACTTGGCAGGTGGACGCGGTTACTCTCAATCCCTACTCCGGACAGGATCACGTTGCTCCTTTTTTAGTTTACCCCGAGCATGGCGCTTTTATCCTCTGTCATACTTCCAATCAAGGCGCGATTAATCTGCAAGAATTTCCCAGTCGCGACAATCCTTTTTATCTGCAAGTTGTCAAAGAAGCTTGCACCTGGGGAACTCCCGAACAGGTGTTTTTAGAAGTGGGAACCACTCAACCAGAGATATTGACCAAGATTCGCAATTTTGCCCCCGAAAGATTGATTTTATTACGCAGTATTTGGGAAGAAAAAAGTCAATTTTCTGAGTTAATTACTGTGGGTTTAAATAGTCATGGCGAGGGTTTATTAATTCCTGTACCCCAAGACTTTTTATCTCAACCCGATTTGGGGTCAAAAGTCAAGGATTTACGCGAGGAAGTCAACAAAATTAAACAAAATCACCAGCAAGAATCAAGCCAAGATGATACTTGGACTGCTAACGTTTGTCTTTTAAAACAACATCCTCATCAGGATTTAATTCTACAATTATTTGATATTGGCTGCTTGATGTTTGGCGATTATGTGCAAGCATCGGGAGAAACTTTTTCCTATTATATTGATCTGAGAAAAATTATCTCTAATCCTAATATTTTTCAGCAGGTAATTGAAGCCTATGGAGAAATATTAAAAACCTTGACATTTGACCGCGTTGCTGGTATCCCCTACGGCTCTTTACCCACAGCTACGGGTTTATCTTTATTATTAAATCATCCGATGATTTTCCCCCGCAAAGAAGTAAAAGCTCACGGCACAAGAAGAGTAATTGAAGGTAATTTTCAGGTGGGGGAAACCGTGGTAGTAGTGGACGATATTTTAATTTCTGGCAAAAGTGCGATCGAAGGGGCAGAAAAGATTAAATCGGCGGGATTATTAGTTAATGATATCGTAGTTTTTATCGACCATGGTGGCCCTGTTAAAGATAAACTTCGTAGCCATGGTTATCAACCTTATTCGGTTTTAACCCTAGCAGAAATTACCGATACTCTCTACGAAGCGGGAAGACTGACAGAAGCAGAATATAGCTGTTTTTTAAATCGCTCCCATTGATATTTAGCCATCAGTTATCAGTTATCAGTTATCAGTTACCAGTTATCAGTTACCAGTTACCAGTTATCAGTTATCAATTTTAAGTGAGCAGTTATCAGTTTTAAGTGAGCAGTATGTATTAAGTGAGCCTCATCAAATGGCAGTTTCCTGCTGTCTTTTGACTGATTACTGATTACTGTTTACTGTTTACTGTTTACTGTTTACTGATCACTGTTTACTGTTTACTGATCACTGATTACTGATCACTGATTACTGATCACTGAAAATTGTTAAGAAACTTGACTGCGTAAGACCTTTAGGGTATTCAGGAGCTTGCTTTCTTCTTTTTCCTCAAAAATAGTTAAATCTTTCGGTTTACAACGTTTTATATGCAATTTAATCCCCTGCGCTCCTTCTGTTTTCAAATCTTCTTCGTAACCAGCTTGAGCGACTTCAGCCTCGTCTTTGGCGAGAAAAGGACCAAAATAATAAGTACATCTGGGATAGTCGGTTTTAATCTCGACCCAGTAGGCTAATCCGAACCTTTCGAGTAAGCTAATCAAAAATTCTTTCATTTCGTTCCCCATCTAAATCTACTCTGGTGGTTTTGTTACGTTCGTTTACATTTCGCAAACTTCCTTCCTATTTTATTTATACTTTCTCCTTTTGGCTATTGGGAGTGTCGAAAAATACAGATTCTCAGTCGGGGGAATTTTGCCAGCGTTGACGGTAAACCTCGTAAAGAGCCATACCCGCCGCCACCGAAGCATTGAGACTGGGGGTTTTGCCTGCCAAAGGGATAGATACCAACTCATCGCAGGACTTTTGGGTTAGCAGACTCAAACCCTCACCCTCCGAACCTACCACCAATCCTATCGCACCCGTTAAATTGATTGTGTGTAAAGATTTACCAGTTTTTGCCGCCGTGCCGTAGAGCCAAAAACCAGCCGCTTTTAATTCCTCTAAAGCACGATTGAGATTAACCACTCTAGCGACGGGTAAATATTCCAAGGATCCGGCCGCCACTTTCATCACCGTCGATGTCACCCCGGCGGCGCGACGTTGGGGAATAACTACCCCCTGACAACCCATAGCTTCGGCGGTGCGAATGATTGCCCCAAGGTTATGGGGATCCGTAATACCTTCAGCGATGACGATGACGGGGTGGCGACTTTTGCCCTTAGCTTTTTCGATCAGATCGGCTAATTCGATATAATCATAGGGGGACATCTGGGCTGCAATCCCCTGATGATTGGCCTTATTGGTAATCTGATCGAGACGCAGATCGTCCACCTCATCAATTACCGTACCGTTGGCTTTGGCTTTTTCCAAGAGGGTATGATAACGGGGATCGTAACGGAGTCGATTGACCACCCAAATCCGATTTAGTTGGCGCTCCTCCTCCATGGCCGTTAAAACCACCCGGCGACCGTAGAGCAGATCATCAGCTTCTTGGTTTTCTGGAGTTACTGCCGGGGATTTAGCCAGAATTGGCCCAGTTTTTGACCGCAAGGGCCGGCGAGAATTACGATTATCGGACTTGTCACGAAATGGTCGATCGCTCATGATTGATTAATAGTAAAGGAGTCGGGAGTCATCCCGATGGCTATAATTCTAGTTTTTCTAATAGTTGATGTAATCTTGAGGGGTCTTGTAGATAAAGATAGCCGAACAGGGTTTCTAAACTGCTGGCCTGCTGATAGACTTGGGCTGTCAGACGACGGCGTTTTCCCGTGACCGCATTGCGTCCCCGGCGCAGAATTTCTTTTTCTTGGTCTGTCAGATAGGGCTGCAGTTGTGCTAAATCCAAAGCCTGTTGTTCGGCCCTGACTTTGCCCACCACCTGAGCGTGATAGTCTCCCAGACGCTGGGGCGGCAGTAAGTAATAAGTGCGGATGTATAATTCATAAACAGCATCCCCCAGATAGGCCAGGGAAGCGGGCGATAATCGGTCAAGACCCTCTAGGATTGGTGAACCCTGGCCACTGACCTGTAAGCGAATTTGTTCGAGAGGAGATTCCACGATTTACGCTTTTTCTAGATATTCGATCGCCGCTTCCAGGGTGGGTTGCAGGGAAAAAAACTTCTCCAATCGCACCAGTTTTACGGTTTGAGTTACCCGGGGATTGGTAACAATTTGTAAACTGCCCCCTTTGGTTTTGGCCTTTTTCACCAATTTTACTAATGCCCCTAAACCGGAGCTATCGATAAAATCAATCTGAGCGAGGCTAATAATCACATCCTTGGGACCTTGCTCCACATAGCCTTCGATCACCTTACAAAAAGTCGGTTCGGAAAAGGCATCTAAAAGACCCGTCAAACGGAAAATTTGGTACTTATCTCTGACCTCACGCGTGCCTCGCAAGCTGACGGTCAAGTTAATTGCTTCCGGAATAATCGCCTCCTAGCTCTAGAGCCGTAAAAATCAAAACCCTAGTATATCCTAAAAATTTACGCCCGATCCTTTTTTGCTTGCCGCATTAAGTCGACAAATTGGCCAAACAGATAATCGGCATCGTGGGGGCCGGGACTGGCCTCGGGGTGGTATTGTACCGAGAAAAAGGGCAGAGACTTGTGTTTTAAACCCGCTACGGTGCGATCATTGAGGTTGAGATGGGTAATCTCCACTTGCGGATTTAAAGATGCCTCCTGCACGGCAAAACCGTGATTCTGACTGGTAATTTCCACCTGTTGCTGCAGTCCACAGGGTTGATTTAACCCGCGATGGCCAAATTTTAGTTTAAAGGTTTCTGCCCCTAGGGATAGGCCTAAAATTTGATGACCCATACAGATGCCAAAAGTGGGTTTTTCCCCTTGCAAAAGTTGCTTGGCTAGGGCAATTCCTTCGGTGACAGCCGCTGGATCTCCCGGTCCGTTAGAAAAGAAAATACCATCGGGATTATAGGCGGCGATTTTTTCCGGGGGAGTGTCAGCGGGAACCACGATCACCCGACAACCGTAGCTGGCTAAACGCCGGAGAATATTGCGTTTGATGCCAAAATCGATCGCCACCACCGTTAACGGTTCTTGATCACTATCAATTGGCGCAAATTCCCAGGCGGACGGGGTGGGAGTCGTCCATTCGTACACTTCCTTGGTGGTAACTTCTTTAACGAGATTTAACCCCGCCATACTGGGGGCCGCCTGCACCAGCCGCAGTAAATCATGATAATCGAGTATTTCCGTCGAAATTGCCCCATTCATCGCCCCAACCGAGCGAATTTTGCGGGTCAGGGAGCGGGTATCGATGCCATAGATGCCAATAACATGATGAGCGGCCAGATAATCCGGTAGGGATTGGCTAGAACGCCAATTACTGGGCCGGGGGCAGATATTTTTGGCGATCGCTCCTTTCACCTGGGGACGAATTGACTCCTCATCCTCGGGGTTAACCCCCGTATTTCCCAATTCTGGATAGGTAAAAGTGACGATTTGACCAGCATAACTGGGATCGGTGAGGACTTCCTGATAACCGGTCATCCCTGTGTTAAAGACAACTTCGCCGACGGTGGTTCCCTGGGAGCCGAAGGAATAACCCTCGTAAACTGTACCATCGGCTAGAACTAATAAGGCTTTTTGACTAGCAGCACTTGATATCATTGTCAATTTTTTAATCTTGAGTAGTGGTGAGAAACAGAAGTCAAGGATAGACTAGAACAGGGACTAGAAAACGAATTGCTTAGTTTTAATTGGCTAGAGCGTTTTATGATTAAGAGTACGTCCGAGCATCTCATTTATGCAAGTGAGTAATTATACTTATCCCTAAAACTGGTTTCCAGCAAGGCTTTCAAAATAGCTTGACATAAAAACCTGATTTAGGGGTTACAAAGGTGAGATGCTCCCGTTTCCCCTGACTAGCCATCGGCAAGATCCTATCGCTTAAAAAATAACTATATAAGTAATATGAGTGCAAGAAAACTGACTGATGCCACGAAAAAAGAAATTCTTAAGCTTTATCGGGAAACGGAGGCCACCACTTCCACGTTAGCCGAGCGTTATGGCGTGAGTAGTTCTACGGTCAGTCGTTTTCTCAAAAATTCTTTTTCTGGCGAGGAATACGAGCAGTTAATCCAGAAAAAACGCTTGGCCCGCAATCCTCGTGGCCTCGAGGAGGAGGGAGCAGCAGCGGATTTACCAGAAAAAGCGATCGAGGTGATTAGTTTTCGGGCAGCCCACATCGCAGCTAAGGATGAGCAGGCTTTTGAGCAACCGATCACTGCTGTGGAACAATTAACCCTGTTAATGGATACCTCTTACTCGCCAGAAGCAGATAATCCAGAAGATACAGAAATTAATGGCGATAAGACCCTAGAAACCGCTAATTTAAACGAGTTTTTCGTCGAAGCTCTCGAGGAAGAGGAGGAGGAAGATGAGCTTGACGAGGATTGGGATGAAGAGGAGGATGAAGATGAAGATGAAGACGAGGAGGAGGAGGAACTAGCGGGGAGCTATTTCGGCCCGACTATCGTTAAAACAGCCCAATTACAGATATTACCCCTCTCGGCGGCGGCTTTTCCCAAAACCTGTTACTTGGTAATTGATCGCGCTGCCGAATTAATCACCCGTCCCCTCAAGGATTTTGCTGAATTGGGTAAGGTTCCCCCTCAGGAAATCCAGCAGCGCACCCTCCCCATCTTTGAAAGTCATCGCATCGCTCGTCGTTTCTCCAAGCGCAAGGAAAAAGTGATTAAAGTTCCCGACGGTCGCCTGATCGAAAAAGCTCACGCTCAACTGGAAGCTAAAGGGATCACCCGTCTGCTCATGGATGGTCGTATCTACGCTTTAGAGTAGGGAATTAGGGGATAGGAGACTGAAAAGTCTCCTCCGAACCCTTTGCTGAGGGTGGAGACTCTCGCAGTTGAGAGAGTTCAGCTTAGTTGACATCCTCGCCGCACTTTTAGGGCGGCGATTCCTAAACCTCACGATTTAAGTTTCTGCTTCCACCACCGTCGCATACCACAGTTAAAAAACCATGTACTGTCTTACACAGAGTCC